>JBBABD010000068.1:1787-2500 GCA_041657845.1 Parcubacteria group bacterium | reverse complement strand
AATAAAATATCCATTATATCTATTTCCCAAGTATCCTGCTATTGGAACCGCTTTAGTTAGAATCTTCCATTCAAAATTTGATAAGTATCTTGTATCAAAATTTTCAAATTTAAATTCCCATAAAAAAGATGTTTCAGAAATCACTTGCCAATCTATATCAAATGTTCTTGTTTTAGAAAAAAATTCTTTAGATTGAATTTTAATCTTATAGTTTT
Organism: Parcubacteria group bacterium; assembly: GCA_041657845.1. Taxonomy (NCBI): domain Bacteria; species Parcubacteria group bacterium. The sequence goes on along the minus strand of JBBABD010000068.1, from coordinate 2,285 downwards.
GTTTTATTATAAAATTATTATCTTTTTTATTTTGAATTTTTGTAGAAAGTTTTTCATTTTCTACTTCAAGTGTATAAATTTTATTTTGTGTATATAAGGACATTAATTTGACCCATATGAAATATTTTGAATTGGAACTGGATTTAAAAAAATGGAAACTTGAACTAATATATCTTGATTATTTGGAATATATGTATTTAATACAATAGGAATAGATGTTGTCATTTCAGGTTCGGGAATTTCAATTGTTGGTTCTGGAATTGGAACTATTGATTCAGTATATTCGCCTGAATCACTATCTAAGACTAATGTACCACTCTTCGTTAAAAATAAAAAAGAACCTTCTATATAAAATTTATAATAATTTGAACGTGTTTTTATAATGCTAAATTTTTGTTCATCGGGTTTATAATCATATCCATCAATATCTTCCGGGTAAGTAATTTCCGATAAATATAACAATTCATCATCAGGATGATTATATGTATAATAAAGGGG
>JBBABD010000068.1:0-1777 GCA_041657845.1 Parcubacteria group bacterium | reverse complement strand
ACCATCAAATACCCAAGATTCTGGATTGTGATAAATCGATTCAACTGGGTTGCCGCTAGTATCAAGTCTATATGTGCTTAGTTCATCAATATCAGTGTGTTGTACGGTTACAGACCCAACTGTAGAATCAATACTAGCATAATTTACTTCAATATAACCTGGCACACCTAATTCGTAATTAAAAATAATTTTACCATTTTCATCAAATGATGTATGTTCTTCATAATAAAGCAAACTATCCTCTGGATGATAACGAACTAAAACAGAAATAACTCCACCATATAAAGGATTCTCAACAATAAAATCATCAATTGTTGGGGTAATTTCATAATGTGGTACTGGTAATCCTACAAATGTTTTCGTTCCTGCAACACGAACTTTAGTTTCAATTCTGTTAGTATATTTTGCTATACCCGTAACACTAGAACTATTTATATTTGAAATATTTGCCATTTGCCAATTTATTTTATATGGGCCAAAAATTGTTGTAATTACACCATTCCCATCTGTACTTTCAGAAGATGGAGTATCCTCGGTAACACCCGGACCAGTTAGATAATTATAATATTGATAATCTTCAATATTATCACCCTTAGCCCACCAATTTCCTGGATATACTACTTCTGTATTTGCTTCGTTAGGATTAATGACAGAAATAGCATTAATAGTTCCAGCAGAAATATCAGGATATAATGGATTAGTTCCATATCCTTTATATATTAAATTATCCAAACTTTTATCTTCATCATTATAAATACGTGTATAGCGTCGAAAATCCCACACATGTATTTGCCCTTGTAATCTTTCCGAAAAATTATTATTTTCAACTTTTATTTTATAATTAATATTCTGAATATAATTATCAGGAATATATATTTCATCTGTTAAGAAAGAAAAGCTTCCTCTCATCGGATGATTTTCTCCAGAACGTGAACCTGCTGGTAATAATTGCGTGCATTGTAATGGTTCCCAATTACTTTTAAATAATTCAAAGTTATACTTCATGGAATCATTTTTAATAAGGTTATTAAAAATTAATTCCTTTTGTTCTTCTTTCGTAACATTCTTTTTCGTTTGAAGTATTTTATCGTTAAAATTCATTAGATTACCGTTACTTTTATAATTGGATTAAAAAATAATTTCACTGTCCAATAAATAGGGATAGGAATAAATCCTGTTGCTAATGCAATCGTTACTCCTGACATATACATTTTAGCATAATTTTCTTCTTCCATAAATACATCATACTTAAAAGATGATGTAAATGAACCATCTGTTAATGAACCTAAATCCGTCCATCCACTTGTTGACGTAACATATGCAATAGGTTTTAAAAATTTTATTACGTCTTCTGTAATATTATATAATTCAACCACTAAACTAAAAGATGAACCATACTCTTCATCTAATAAAATAAATTCTGGTTGTTTATAATTCCATAAAGATATTTTTTTTGAAATAACCGTATCATCTAATTTTTCAATTAGTTCAGTCTGTACATTAATCTTATGATTTAATTGTTCAATTCTTTTCATTTATACCACCCATTGTCTGGCAATTGGGTCATATTTATCATATTGTAATTTTACTACTGCTTCTTTTTTGTAATTTGTAATATCCGGCAAAGAACTATCTATTTCATCTAATTCAAGTTGAACTTTTTGATTGTCGCAATTAAGCATAACTTTCATATCGTTGGAAGAAATAGAAATACTCTTTACTGCGACAGGAAAACCATTTAAATTTTTATAAATATTCGCAGTTGTTGTATTAACGA
>JBBABD010000067.1:1574-2508 GCA_041657845.1 Parcubacteria group bacterium | reverse complement strand
GATCTCGTAGTAGTTCCCCGCGTCCACCCCGGCCGCCGAGATGACGAGCCAGTAGGGGGTGTTGGCCGACAGGATGTAGGGGGCGGCGGCGTAGCCCGTGACGTAGGCGGCGGAAGCCCCCACGGAGGCGGCGGCTATCACGGCCTCGGAGGTGTTCACGGCGTCGGCGTAGTTGCCTGACGGCTCGCCGTCGGCGTCGGTCTCGACGCGTATCGTGAGGTCGCCGGGCGTCCCGACCTTGGCGATGAGGAGCGTGAGCCCCTGGAAGGTCTCGTCGCGGTAGGGCACGCGAAAGGACTGCGCCTTGTATTTCGTCGTGGCGTTGAGGTTCAGGGAATTGCCGGTGTCCCCCGCCACCGCGTCCGGCGAGGTCTGGTTCACTATGTCCCCGACCGTTATGCGGACTCCGTTCGTGCCGATCTTGAACTTCGGGAAGACGCCGTAGAAATCCGCCTCCACCTGCGAGGCAAAGCCAATGTCGTTCGTCACCTTCCTGTTCTCGCAGTCGATGACGATTGAGGCGTTCGTCTGCCAACTGGCGTTCTTGGTGAAGATAATCCGCTCGTTCGTGTCCGTGTCCTTGTATTCGATTCCCTTGTGGGACGAGGCAAAGTTCGCGCCCTCGATGGTGATGACCGGCTGCGGCGGCTTCGACCCGGCGAGGGTGAAGGTGTCCGTGCCCGGCGTCGTCACGGTGACGGCGTGCTCGTCGAGCGCGAGGGTGGCTGACGTGTCCCTGCCCTCGCCCGTGAGGACGGCGAAGACCGCGAGATACGGGACGTGGTTGACCTGATAGAACTCGCGGGCGACCTCGAAGGACTCGCAGGTGGCGACGTAGTTGCGCGTCCCCGACGCGAAGGATATCGCCAGCGTCTTCTGCTCGCGTCCGAGAAGCTCCTTGAGCGTGTCGATGGACGCCTCGAGGACCGCCTCG
>JBBABD010000067.1:0-1564 GCA_041657845.1 Parcubacteria group bacterium | reverse complement strand
CCGTGAGCGTCCCCCTGATGGCAATGCGCTTCTGCGCCCAGCGGGAGCTGACGAAAGATGCCCCGTCGCCCATGCGGTCAAGCGCCACAATCTCGCGCCCGGGCATGGACTCGTGCCGGACGTATTCGGGGATGTAGGTCGCCCCGACGAGCTCCGTGCCGTCAAACTTGATGGAGGAGGCCATGGCTAGGTTGCGGCCAGCGCGAACTGGCGGTTAATGGCGTCGATGATCTCGCGCTTGAGGGCGTCCTTGTCGTTCACGTCGCCGAAGAAATTGAAGGTGAAGGACTTGCCGGTCAGGGAGCCGTTCGGTAGAACATCCCCGCCGTTCCTCGGGACGAACAGCTCGGGGCCGGTCTCGCCGACAAGGTATGGGCGGTTGGCGGACACGGGGCCGCCGGAGGCACGGGCCTCCAGCCCGGCATTACGGCGAACCGTGTTGAGCAATCTTTCCGCGCCTTCTTCGTCCCCGGCCTCACGCAATTCCTTTGCGCGGGCAATCGCCTTCTGGTTCATGTTCTCTAAATCTGCCTGCGCCTTGCCCGCCGCCTCCGTCTCCCTTTTCAGTTCGGAAATCTGTTTCATCACGACCGCGAACCCGACCAAGGCGACGCCTATCGTGATCGCGAGGGGCAGGGCGGCTAGTCCGGCGGCAAGGAGCGTGGCCTGACCAGTCACCAGCTTCAGCCCGGCGGAGAACAGCGCCAGTCCCTTTATCGCCGCAGGCAAAACCGTCCCCACCGTCCCGAGTATGGCGACCATTCCGGCCAGTGCCGCCGTAGTGGCGATGACGGCCACGGTCAGCTTCGGGTGAACTGAAAGCATTTCCGAAAGCTTGGTGACGACAGGCAGGATTGCCTTTAGCGCCTCGTTCATCGCGGGAAGGAACAGCGTGCCTAGCTTGGCCGACAGGTCTTCAACCTGCGCCTTGAGGATTCGCTGCTGGTTCGCGAGCTGGCCGGAGGTGTTGGCGAAATCGCCGGATACCTTATTAGTCTGCTCCATCAGCGAGCCGTAGGTCGCCTGAATCCGCTGCGTCTCGGTCATCTGCTTTCCGGCCTCGGCAATCCCGTTGGCCACGGCGTATGCCTGGACGGAGGCGGCGGACAGGTCAATGCCGAACTTGCGGAGCGGCTCGGTCTGCCCGGCGAGGCCCGACTGGAAGGCTGTCGCCGCCTCGGACACGTCAAGGTTCATCACGGAGGCGAAGTCAGCGACGCGGACGGTCATCTTGTCGAGGGTGTCGGCGACGCTCCCGCCCTCCTTTGTGACGGTCTTGGCGAATGATGACATCTGGACGGAGAGCCCGTAAAACTGCGAACGCGACAGGCCGACGGCCTTGGCGGAGTTCTCACCCAGCTTCAGAACTCCTTCGGCCGCCTCGCCGAAGACGACGTTGATGGCGTTGACGCTCTCGTTGAGGTCGGAAGCCGCCTTGACCGCGACGCCCACGCCGACAGACACCGCCCCGAAAGCCACCGCCCCGTAGTTCCTCAATTTCTGAAAGGTCGGCTGGAGGGAGTCAATCCTCTTGCCCAGCGTCACGGTTGACTTTGACGCGTTC
>JBBABD010000066.1 GCA_041657845.1 Parcubacteria group bacterium | reverse complement strand
ATGCTGGAGGGCGAGGAGGGCAAGGAGAAGCTGCGGAGTTGCTACCGAATAATCGTCAACGGAATCCTTTTGCTCGACTCCCCCCTCCTCTGGGGCGGAAAGAAGAAGAAATACCCCTTCGCCAAGGCGGTCTTCGAGCCGTTCGCCAAGCCGATGTTCTGGGGCGACAGCCTCCCCAACATCGTCATGGGACTCCAGGACGAGGAGAACGCGCTCGAGAACTCCCTGCTCGACAAGACGCACCGCTCCCTCGTCACCCCCATGCTGGTGGGCGAGGTGAACAAGGACAGCCTTGAGCTCGAGGACAGGCTCATCACGGGGAGCGAGAGGCTCTACGTCGAGAACGTGGACCAGGTGAAGCCCATGCCGGTGGCCGGCCCGACGCAGGGCGAGTTCTCCATGCTCGACCGCGTTTCCAAGCTCCTCTCCGACGCCACCCTCGACGCCCTCCAGGGCGGGGCGACCGGCTCCGGCTCGACCGCCCGCGAGGTCGTCCTCGCGAACGAGAGGGCGAGCGAGAACAAGGGCGGGTTCTATCTCATGCTCAAGGACCTCTGGCTCCAGAAGGTCCGCCTCCGCGCCGACCTAATCGTCGCCAACCACTCCCGCACGGGGAAGGACGGCAAGGGCATGACCATGAACTCCAGGAACGCCCGGCTCTCTGGCGGCGGCACCGGCACCATGCGCCTAATGGTGAGGCCGGAGAAGGAGATAAGGGAGATGAACCGCGTCATGGGCTACGGCGAGGACAGGGAGCCGTTCAACATGACAGACGTCATGGAGCAGGAGGCCAAGATGACCGAGGGCGAGGACGTCGAGCTCATGGCCATCCCCCCCGGATACCTCGACGATTACGAGTACGAGGCCGAAATCCAGACCGAATCCATGCGGCAGAAGGGCAAGGGCGTGGACATGGCCCTCACCTCGGAGATGACCGAGCAGGTCGCCGCCCTCTTCCCCGGCATCTTCCTCGCCAACAAGCGCGTGTTCTTCGACGAGATGGTGAAGCAATACGGGCAGAACCCCGCCCGCTACAAGGACGGCGAGGCCGTCGCCGTGCCCGGCGTCCCAGGAGCCGCCCCCGTGGCCGACATGATGGCGGCAGGGACCAAGCCCCTCGGGGAGATGGGGACGTTATCGTGACTATGAATGAATTCTCAAAAGGAAAGAGGTTTGGATTTAGGTGGCCCAAGGGTTCTCTTGACGCCTATACGGTGTTTGTCGAGTCAGAGCTTACGGACACCCCGTGTAAGTGCGGGGAAAAGTCTTTTGTCGTCGTGCTTAACCTTAAGGGGAGCTTCACTACGGAAAATCTCTGTGAGAAGTGCGCTAGGGAAAAGTTGGAGGAACCCGTCATTTCTGCCGTCGAGATAAGGATGAACCTGAACAGAGAACGTCGAGAGAAGGATAAACTTAACGGAAAACCATGAAAACGCTTGACAGAATCAAGAGCTTCTTCACCGCCAGGGACCACGAGACCAAGGACCTCTCCGGCTTCGAGCAGGACAAGGTGAACCTCTGGCTCGCGCAGACCTTCCCGCGGCCGGAGTTCCAGAACTACATGGCCAAGGAGCTCTACGGGCTCCTGAAGCTCATGGGAAGCGGGATTGAGGGGAAGGAATACTGGTCTGCCTTCGGGCAGAGGAAGGCCTTGCTTGCGCTCCTCCGCGATTCTAAGGTACAATTTGAGATAGAGGAGCGCAAAAGGAAGGCTAAACAGCAGGTAGAGGTCATTTAACCTTCAAGTCACAGTTCACGAAACGTCGGTGGGCCGCAATTGCCTCCCTGACGCTGGTTCGTGAACTGTCCAGCGGCATAGAGGCGATTGAGACCCCCCGAAAGGAGGGTCTTTTTCGTCAGAAAACCTAATCCATAGAGTCGCAGGGCGCGGGAACCCTGCCAAAACAAGCCCGTTTAACGATATGGAAGACAAGAACGAGAGGACGCTCGATGAGGAAACCGTCATCGACGCCGAAACCGAGGAGATTAAGCCCGACGCTGCCGAGGTCGACGAGGAGACCCTCGAACAGGCCAAGGAGCGCGCTCGAATCGCCGAGGAGAAGGCCGAGAAGGCCATGAAAGACCTCATCGCCGTTAAGAACTCGCGCAAGGAGGAGAAGGCGAAGGCCAAGGCCCCGAACATCGAGGCCGAGTTCGATACCTTCCTCAAGAAGCGCAACGAGCAGAGCGTCCTCAAGAAGGTGGTCGACGAAAAGAGCCCTTTCTACCTCCCCGAACTGGTCGACGACGCCCAGTTCCGCAAGGTCACCGGCTACCTGCCGCGAAACATCGACAGGACGAGCGAGGAGGCCATCCACAAGGCCCTCAAGCTGGCCGTGAGGATGTGGAAGGAGGACGAGGGGGAGGTTCCGGCCAAGAAGACCGACCGCTCCGTGGAAGCCGACCTGTCGGCCTCCGACTCCAAGCCCGGCGGCAAGTCCGGGCAGGAGGAGAAGAGGAAGTTTAACCACCCGCGCCCGTCGACCAACATGGCCGACTGGTACAAGAA
>JBBABD010000065.1:1443-2579 GCA_041657845.1 Parcubacteria group bacterium | reverse complement strand
ACCGAGTGAAGAAGGGGACGATGAAGGCCCACCGCGTCGCCGGTTACTTATGGAAGGTCGGCCCGGAAGAAGTGGACCGGATGGAGAAGGACGGCGAGTTGATTAACATGATGAAGACGGGAAAAGCCTAATATGCGCGAACTTAACCTAGACCCGAGGAAAATCAAGGCTGGCGACCATGTTTTTGTCGTAGACTGTCTCTCTCCGTTCTCTACAAATGGAACAGATGTTGTGCTTGGGCACACCAGTTTGTCTATCGTCAAGTGCCGCGTCGTCAAGTGGCAGAGCGTCCTTAATTCAACTGGAGACGTGAGAACAATCGTCTGGAGCGCCCGTCTTCTGAATACGGTCAATCACAAAGAATTTGCTGTTTCATCGTCCAGCATTGACGCCCTGTTCCGTAATGCTGACGACGCCCTAACCTTCATAAAAGAAAAAGCCGAAGAAAGCCACGCCGCGATTGTCGCTCACGAGAAACGACAGATAAAATATCGTGGTTTATTCCACGTAACGCATTAGACCAAAGCCCCGCCCAACCGGCGGGGTTTTGTTATCGTGCCGTCTTTAGTCTTACGTTGACGGCTTCGTGTTCCACCGCAACAACCGGCACAGCGACACGGCGAGGTTCGCGGTGTTGCTCGCCGCGCTGCTAAAGCCCGCAGGAGCGTGAGGAAGGAGGATTTGGAGGTAATCGCCATAGATATTTAACTTACTAAAATTAACGTTAAAAATCAAGAATTTGACAAGTCATTGTGCCACCCTTGACAAATTGATATAATACCGTAAGGTGTGGATAACAAATATCCGCCTTGGAGCTAGGCAATAGACACAAAGCGGAGGGTGTGAGAATCGAACTCACAAAGCCTGTCAGAGCCGCGGTTTAGGAAACCGACGCGTTACCATTCCGCGCAACCCTCCATTTTATGTCCATTGTCTAACTACTGGGCGGATATTAACCGAGACTGTTCCTTGAAACGAGGCAGGAGGGTTAATGGTTAAAATGGTGGACGCAGTGGGATTCGAACCCACACGTCGTAAGACACTATCTTGGAAGGAGAGTGCGTCTGCCAATTTCGCCATACGGCCAAATTCCTGCGTCGTTTTAAGGAACAGTCTTTTTGTTATAGGTCTAATGC
>JBBABD010000065.1:0-1433 GCA_041657845.1 Parcubacteria group bacterium | reverse complement strand
ATTTTCTGCGTCAATTTTTTCTTGAACTGGGCCAAGACAGTATAGGCCTTTTCTTACTCGCCTTAGCTTGCCAGATTTAACAGGATTGGAGAGGTAACCGATTATGCCGTGATGGGATAGGTGTGGATAACTCCACACCCCTCCCCTTGACAATGATACTTGGCCATGCTGGGGGGAGGTGGTATAGTGAATGAGCCTTCACCGAGAATCAACATGACTTACGCAATCGACAACCCCCCGTCGTTCAATCGCCCCGGCGCAAGCTGGTTTTCGGTTGAAGGCAACGACGGGGGATTTTTGGTTGCGTGGAAATGAATATGGGGACCCTAAAAACTTCATCGTCATTCCTTGCCAAACAGTTCGCTGCCATGCTGGACGCGCTGGGTTGCCTGTGGGTGGACGAGATAGGAACGTGGGTAATCCCCCAGGAGGATGGCACGCACAAGGTGGCGTCTTCCGACGAGATGAGGGAAGCCCTTTTCGACTTCATGGACGAACAGCATGCGGGGGATGGGTTTACCGACGGCAAGCTAACCGGCACGTTCAAGATGATGTCACTCAAGCAGAAGCTCAAGAGGCAGCGTCTTCATGAGACGCACCTCGCGTTCACCGACGGCAAGCTCAACTGCTCCACTTTCGAGTTCGAACCTTTCCCCCCGCCCTTCGACGAGAAGAAAACATACTCAAAAAATGATAGGATACGCTTCGGAAAGTTTGACTGGGTTCTCCGGGCCGATACGTCAAAAGAAGGTATCCCCCCATCGTCTTCCTCGTCATGGGACAGGCTCCAAGGTCACGCCAGCCTTGCGCTCATGCGCTTGGATATGGCTTATGATGAGGCCGTCAACGGGAAAGACGAATGCCCCGAGTTCCTCAAGTTCCTCTCACAGGTCTTCGTCGGCGAGGACGGTGTTACTCCCAGCGACGAACTCCTGTCCGTCGTCTATCCCATGTGCGGATATTTTCTTATGCCTCACCTCAAGGCAAACAAGATTTTCATGCTGGCCGGCCCGACCGCCAGCAACGGCAAGTCCACCTTCATGAAGATAATCGAGGAGCTGATGCCGGAAGGGACGGTCGACAGCAAGAAGTTCAACGAATTCGCCAGCGTGAAGGGTCCCAACTGGGGCAAGGCCGAGCTGGTCGGGAAGCGCCTTGTCCTCTGTTCCGAGGAGTCCAGTAGGGACATAGACGCCGGACGCCTCAAGGAGTTCGCAGACGGCATGAGCGCGGTTCAGGCGGAACGGAAGTTCCAACAGCCCTTCTCCTTCTTCCCGACGTTCAAGCTCCTCGCGGCTTTTAACTCCCCTCCCGAGTTCGACAACGTGGACCAAGGAACCCTGCGTCGCTTCTTTTACATCCCCTGTAACGCTGAATTTGACGGCTCGGTTAGCGTCGATGAGATTAAGGAAAGGGTATTGGCCGAGCGTCAA
>JBBABD010000064.1 GCA_041657845.1 Parcubacteria group bacterium | reverse complement strand
GTGTCCGAGGGCAACAGGGTCGAGTTGTCTGTCGGCGACGCGGACACGGCCTCGGACGCCTCCCCGGAGCCGGGCGCGGCGGTCGTCGTCTTCTCCGGCACCATAACCCGCGTCCTGCGCGAGACTGGCTCCTCCGGTAGCCGCGTCACCGTCGGCGCCCTTGGTGACCAGCACCTTCTCGGGTGCGACATCCTGCGCGTCGGGGCGCAGACCACCCTCTACAGCAAGGCCACGGACGGCCTCACCGTCACGTCCGGCGACCAGTCGGCGGCGGACATCGGGGAAATGGCCCGCGCCGTCCTCGACGCCTACCTCGTCGCCAACCCGACGAGCAGGCTTCACTACCTCCCCGGCGACGTGCCGGACGTGGGGGTGTCTGCGGCCTACACCTTCGAGGCGATGAGCGTCCGCGACGCCCTCGACGCCCTCAAGGGCATGGCGGCGGGCGTCCATTGGTTCGTTGACGCGTCCGGGCGCGTCACCTTCGGCCCGACGGGGGGCGGCACCGCCCATGCCCTGACCTTCGGGAGGGAGTTGACCTACGCGAGGATTGAGCGCTCGCTGGAGCGCACGAGGAACAGCTGGCTGGTGTGGGACGGCAAGGCGGCCGGGACTTACGTCCGGTTCGAGGACGCCGCCTCGGTCGCGGCGGTCGGGCGGCGCATGGAGGTCCGCTCGGACTACGGCCTCGCCGACGCCGACGCCGTGGCCGCGCTCGGCGCGAGGCTCCTGTCCGAGCGCAAGGACGTGGACGTGCGCCTGACTCTGGAGGTGGCGGACTCGTCCGCCGCGAACGGCTACGACATCGAGACCCTGCGCCCGGGCGACACCGTGCGGCTGATGGGCTTCGACGCCGACGTGGCCGACTGGACGTTCCGCGACGCGATGCTCGTCACCTCGGTGACATGGAGGAGGGGAAGTGCTACGGTTACCGTTGACGTCTCCCCCTTCGGCCTCGTGAGCGCGGCTTCCGGCCTGTCGAAGGACGTGGCCGGCCTAGAGACCAGGGGGATACCGGAAAGCTACACCTAACCCAAAAAGCCATGCCTCTCGACACATCGACAATCCAGACTTTCCTCGCCTCGGGCCTCGGCGTCTACCTGCTGACCCTCGGCGCGAAACACCTGTCCGGCGCGGCCAAGTGGAAGGACGACGACGCCCGAAGGCTCGCCGTCCGCACCCTCGCGTCGTTCCTCGCCGTCCTCGCGACCGTCCTCACGGGGGTGGCCGACGGCAAGGTGGAGCCTACCGTCCTCGGCGAGTTCATCGTGCTCCTAGTCACCTTCGTCGGCACTTGGGCCACCTCCGAGGCCGTCCACCGCGCGATCAACGGCGTGAGGGCGCTGTGGGGCAGGCTGACCGGCAGGCAGTAGCAGTATGACCCCAGAAGCCCAGAACGATCTCCTCGTGAGGCTCGACGAGCGCACGGAACGCATGGAGTCCAAGCTGGACGCCCATGTCACCGACTGCGCGTCCCGCTACGCCACCAAGGCCGAGGTGCGCCCTCTCCTGCTCGGCTTCGGGACCGTCCTCACCGGAACCCTCGGCGCGGCCGGGGTGTGGGTGTGGAAGCTCATAAGCGGAAACCAGTAGCCCTATGCGCCGCCGCTCCCGCCGCAAGCTAATCCTCGCCGCAATAATCGCGGCCGTAACCATCGCCCTGCTCTCCCTCGACGTGCGGGGGGCGTGGGCGTAGACGTATGCCAGTCAATGTTCCAAAGTTCCTGACGCACAGGCCGCTTGAGCGCTGCCGCGTCACCCAGCCGTACGGGGTGGACTGGACGAACGGCCAGCTTCCCCTGCCGGGAGGAGGACAGGGCGGCTACTCATCCCTCGGCCTCAAGGCCCACAACGGCGTTGACTTTTCGCTTTATCCCCACGGGAGCGGAACGCCAGTCTTCGCCCCGTGCGACGGGAGGGTCGAGGTTGACCCCGTGGCGGCCTCGTCAGGCTACGGCCTCAACGTGCGCCTGTTCCGCAAGCTTGGGCCACAGCCAGACGGCTCGGGGCTGGAGGCGGAGCTGGTGTTCGGCCACCTTCAGGAGGTCCGCAAGACAGGCGAGGTCAAGGCTGGCGACCTCATCGCCCTTGGGGACTCCACGGGCATCTCCACCGGCCCGCACCTCCACTTCGGCCTGCGCTTCCGCAGGTGGACCGCAGGCGGCTCCGGCCCTTATTTCCTCGATTACGACAACGGCTTCTTCGGATACGTTGACCCGATGCCGTTCTTCTCGGCTGACCCGACCCTTCTCCCCGTAGACTGCCGCTATGGCCTCCCGGAGGGCGCGAGGGGCTACTCCGACGTCGAATGGTACAAGGTCGCGGCGTGGCTTTGGTTCACCATGAAGAGGTTGCCGACGACCCGCGAGAAGAACGCCCTCGTGTGGGGCAGGTGGGACTGGAGGTCGCTCAACGACCCGTCGATGTTCGCGACGTGGACGGAGATGACCAAGATGGAATGGATGAAGAGGACGAAGAAATAACCAGAACCGCAAGATTGAAGAAACAGGGCCGTGATGGCCCTGTTTCGTTTTCCGCGTAAATCGCCCTCCTGACGCCCTCACGGGGCCCGAAGGCCCCGATACCCCTCTTTGCCGTCTGCGCCCCGTCATTGAGTTTTGCCCAGCCTTCCCGTGGACGCTGGGGGCAGGGACGAGGCCACCCTTGCGGCGGTGCGGCGGGATACCGGCCTCCCGAGGGTGAAAGAGAGGTATAGCGCCTCCTCGACGGCGGT
>JBBABD010000063.1 GCA_041657845.1 Parcubacteria group bacterium | reverse complement strand
CGCTAGGCTCGGGCATTCCCCCGACGTCGTCGACGCCCTCGCCCTGACCTTCTTCCCCTCTCGCCCCGTGGCGGTGGAGTGGCTTTAGTTGTAGATATTTTTCGAGAAATGCTAGCGTGAACATATGGGTAACATCCGAGAGAGGATAGCGAGCTTCATCGGCGGCAGGGCGAAGTCCTACGACTCCGGCGGCTTCGAGCTGCTGCGCCGGCTCACGGGCGGCAGCGTGGAGGCGAAGGGCCTCGAGACATACCGCACCAGCCTCTACGTCTTCGCCGTCGTGTCGCGCATCGCGACCAAGGCGGCCAGCGTCCCATTCCGCCTCTACCGCGTGAAGGGGTCGAAGGGCGATCAGGAGGAACTGACCGCGCACCCCGTCATCGACCTGTTCTACCGCCCGAACCCTACGCAGACGCGGAGCGAGTTCGTCGAGATGGCCTTCACCAACCTCCTGCTCACTGGGGAGGCCTTCGTCTACAAGGTGCGCAACTCGCGTGGCGTCCCTGTCGAGCTCATGAACCTGCGTCCCGACCGCATGACCGTCGTGGCGGGGAAGGACGAGCCGGTCGCCCGCTACGAGTTCGCGAGGAACGACGGCACGAGGGCGGTGTTCGCGACCGAGGACATCATCCACGTCAAGCTCCCGAACCCTTCCAACCAGCTTTCCGGCCTCTCTCCGCTCGTGGCCGGGTCGAGGCGCGTCGAGACCGAGATTTACGCCTCCACCGAACAGCGCGACCTTTTCCTCAACTCCGCGCGGCCCGACGCCCTGCTCAAGGTGGCGGGGGGCCTCGGCAAGGACGACCGCGACGAGCTCCGCGCCGGGTGGAACAGGCGGCACCAGGGGCCGGGCAAGAACGGCAAGGTGGCCGTCCTCTCCGGCGACGTGGAATACCAGCAGATTTCCCTCTCCCCGAAGGAGCTCGACCACATCGAGAGCATGAGGCTCCTGCGCGACGACATCTTCCTCCTGTTCAGCGTCCCGAAGTCGGCCATGGGCGTCACCGAGGACGTGAACCGCGCCAACGCGGAGGTCGGCATGGAGCTTTTCCTCACCGAGTGCGTCGGCCCCCACCTCACGCGCTGGTGGGAGAAGATGAACGAGGAGATGATAATCCCCGACTTCGGGGACGAATACTGGATTGAGCCGGTCGAGTTCACGCAGGGCGGAGAGGAGCGCAAGCTCGCCCGCTACGCGAACGGCATCGCGAACCGCTGGCTCCTGATCAACGAGGTGCGCGCCATGGAGGGCCTGCCGCCCGTGAAGGGCGGGTGGACGCTCTACGGCTCGCTGGCCGAGATGCCGATAGGCGGGCTGGACCAGTCCGCGCAGAAGGCCATCGACGACGAGGCGCGCGAGAACGAGCGCGTGATACGCGCCCACGCATCCCCCCGCTTCGGCTTCAGGGGGCGTTCCATGCTCAAGGCGAAGCTGGAGGTGCGCGAGGCCATGCTCGCCCCGAGGGCGAAGTCCGAGCCGCGCCGCCTCATCGCGGGCGAGGCCCGCAAGGCCTACTGCGACTTCTCCCTCAAGCGCATGGAGCAGGGCGAGAAGTCCCTCCGCGCGAGGGTGGACGAGTTCGCGGCTGGTCAGGCGGCCCGCGTCGCCAAGGCCCTGGACAGGCTCAAGAGCAAGGCCGTCAAGGTGACGGTCTCCCGAATTTTCAACAGGGACAAGGAGGACGCGCTCGCCGTCGATTTCCTGCTCCCCGAGCTCCGTTCCATACTGGAGCGCGCGGGGGAGGACGCCCTCGACCTCGTGGAGCCGCAGACCGACTTCGACATGACCGCGCGCATAGAGAGGGCGATAAAGTCCCACGCCGCGAAGCTGGCCGAGGAGGTGAACCGCACCACCGTCGAGGGGCTGGGCCGCGACCTCGCCGAGGGCCTCGCGCAGGGCGAGGGCATAGGCGAGATATCGGGACGCGTCGCCGCGCGCTTCGAGGAGTTCCCCCTCTGGCGGAGCGACCTCATCGCCCGCACCGAGACCACCAACGCGCTCAACCAGGGGCTCGAGGAGGGCTTCCGGCAGTCCGACGTGACCAACGCGAAGGAGTGGGTCGCCACCATGGACGACCGCACGCGCGACGAGCACCTCGCGCTCGACGGCGAGGTCGTCAAGCTCGGCGAGGCGTTCAGCAACGGACTCCAGCGGCCAGGGGAGCCTAACTGCCGGTGCGCCATCGCCCCGGCCTTCATCGAGGATTAAACTTATGGAACAGAAGCTATACCAGAAGGAGCACGCCTTCACCGTGAAGGCCGTGGACAAGGGGGAATACCGCATCTCCGGCGTCTTCTCCACCGCCGACAAGGACTGGCACGACGAGATAATCGACCAGTCGGGCTGGAAGCTGGAGACATTCAGCGCGAACCCCGTCATCCTGTTCGGCCACGATCACGGCCGGCCGGCCATCGGGCGCGGCGAGAACCTGCGCGTCAACGCGCTCGGCCAGCTTGAGGGCGACATCGTGTTCGCCGTGAAGGAGCACACCGACGGCTTCGCGGAGACGATTTTCAACCTCTACGCCAACGGCTTCATGCGGGCGTTCTCCGTGGGCTTCCGCAACGAGGTCTACGAGGTGGAGCAGGAGAGCGACACCGTCGTCCTCAAGGTGAACGACCTCCTGGAGATTTCCTGCGTCAACGTCCCAGCCAACGCCTTCGCCCTCGCGAAGCAGAAGGGCCTCGTGATGGGCGGCGTGGGGGAGGGCGACATCAGGCACAAGCAAGCAGTGGGCGAGCGCCCA
>JBBABD010000062.1 GCA_041657845.1 Parcubacteria group bacterium | reverse complement strand
ATTTCCTGAAGAGACAAGATAAAAAATTCCGGAAACCGCTAAAGCTATTATAGCAATAATTCCGAATATCTGCAATAAAAAATTCAGAATATTTAACAGAAGCTGTGAAATATTTGGCGCCTCATCGATAACGCCAGCACGAGCAATGTTTATTAGACTTGTCATTAATCATTAGTGTTATTAGTCATTGGCTTTTTCTTTTTCGCCAACTGATCTAATGAAACTGTTTAACTTTTTAATCAGCAATACGTAATCAGAGAAAACTTTTCTAGCATTTTCTGTTTTAATGTATCCTAGATCCCTTGATAAAAATATAAAATCCTGAACTTCGCAGATAGAACCGCGTGCGTTGTAATAAAATTTTATTTTATCCTTGAAATGATATCTGCCGAAACCTTCTGCGATATTGGCGCAAACCGATGCGGATGCCCTTCTTATTTGATCAACAATGGCATACCTTTCCTCTGCTGGAAACTTTCTTGTTAATTTATATATTTCAAGCCTTAGTTTATGTGCAATTTTCCAAATTTCCAAGTCATAAAAACATTTAACCATAAACTTCTAATGACCAATGGCTTAATAACTAATGACCCCGATTAATTTCGAAGATCAACTGTGTTTCCGCTCACTTTTGGCTCGCCTCGTTGAGTCGAAGCAGGCTCCCATGGTTTTCCGGCTCGTGGATTGGTATATCCAATTTTTCTATTCGACTGAGGAGCAGTATTTATTCTTGAATCTCGACTGGGATAATTCGATGATTGCTGGAATGAAGTCCTTGACGGTTCTGGTTTTTTCTCACTTGAAAAAGTTTGCGGAGAAGAAAATCTCACATTAGCATTTGGCGCCTTATTGGATGATTGAAAATTTTGATTTAGCATATTTTGAGGTGCTCGCATTCCACCATCACTTTTCAAGAGTGGATTAGATTGGGAATAATTTGGAATTTGCTGTTTTGAAGTTTGAAAATCCGACCTTGGAATATTTTGAGTATTTTCTTTTTTATCCCATACTCCACCGACATTAGGACTCGACAATGAATTGTTTTGATAATTTGTCATTTTCTCAACCGGTTTCATTTCCTCCGTCTGCTCAAATATGACCTCTTGCCTATCAGGATCAACTTTAAGCGTCACATCCTCATCCAGCGAACGCAAAATTTCCGCCAGTTTTTTTCTTTCTCCTGAAGTAAGTCGCTTGGTATTTTCCGTATGAAAAAGATAATTTCCCCGCTCCATCATTCCATGCCTCTCTGCGCCCATCACGCTGCGATAATCCTCAATCCAATTCTTGATTGATGGCCGAACCGGCTGGGGGAAAATTTTAAGATGAATAGAGTTTGAAGTAACAACTTGTTCACCAAGATTGGGATATGTCCGCATCGCCTGAAGCAAGGAAAGTTCTAATTTGGGAGATTCTTTCTTTCCGCCAGTGGCTACATTGCTCCTGGGAACAAATTTGCTTTCCGATAATTCTTTGGCTCTGAATAAAATATTTTGATTTATTGGCTGGATAATTTGATTAGAAATTTCTGGATTTAAATTCAGCTTGCTGCTTAAAAAATTGGCGGCTGATTCCCAATTTTTACCTTTAGCGATTTCCCAAATTATTTGAGGAAGAGCGTCTCTTTGCGTTTGATTGAGATTGAATTTCTTGGCCAAATCATTGTAAAAAAGCGTATTATTGAATGACAGTAAAAAATCAACCAGATTTGGATTGACATCATCAAGAGCATTTGGAAAAATTTGCGCTCCGGCATATCTCTTCTGCCATTTTTCCCAAAGCTCTTTTTTAATTTCTTCCGTCGCCTCAGCAATCACTTTCTTTTCCTCATCTAAATCATAAACCATTTTCCCTGGCTTATTCCTGTCTTCATCATCGTAATAATTTTGAATATTTTTTATTACTGTCATAATTGCTAAAACTCAAAAGCTATTCGATTATCCTTAATATATTGAATCACATTTCCGACCCTGTCTTGATTTTGCATCGCCTCTCTTCCCAAATCACCATCCATTGCTCTAGCAATTTCAAAAACCCCTTTCAATGTTTCCTGGTCTTGAAGCAATTTTAAAATATTATCCTTATAATCCTTTGGCGCATTTTTAGTGATATATTCGATATGCTTTTCTGTAAGTCCGGCAAATATAAAATCAATTGTAAAACCGTATTTATCTAATAGTAAAACTGTTTTTTCTTCTCTGGATAATATGGAATGTGCAATCTTTTTTTTCACACTTAAGGAAGGTGCTATGTAATCACCAAAAGGCTCTCTTAAATCTTGCTCTATTTTCATTTCTTCTTCAATGGATAATTCTTCTTTCATATTTCTAAGCATTTGATCCCTTTCTTACTACAGCATTCATTTGATTATTTATAAATCTGTTAATTCTGGCAACTTGCTCATCTGTAAGTGATACTACTCCCGCATAAGCTCCTGTTCTATTAGCTAAGTTAGAAACTTCTACTCTTTCATTATTATGTGCATTTGCTGCAATGGCATCTGTTATACCAAGATCGACAGCACTTATATTTACAATATTACTAGTTCCAGTTGAAGCAGCTTTATTTTTAACATCTGAATCAACGAAGTCCTTCCTTTCACTGAAATCCATTTTCACATATGCCCTTGCTTGTTTAGCATCATCAATCTTTCCATTCTTAGCAGTGTTCTTGCCAAAAGTTGTTCCTGAACTACCAACAATTGTAGCAGCTGATGTCCCTCCCTTAATCAAATCTTCCGCTCCGTCATTAATTTTCTTATTATTTTCATCAACATTCATTTTATTGTATCTCTTTCTTGCTCCCTTACTTCCAGGAATTCCCCCATACCATGCATCTCCCCTTCTTAAATGACCATGCAGCCAATCTTGACTACGATTTGTCAATTTTCCAAATTTTTCTCCCAAATTACCCTTA
>JBBABD010000061.1 GCA_041657845.1 Parcubacteria group bacterium | reverse complement strand
ATTTTGGCAGTAGCGTTGAAAAAAACATTGTAGGCAATTTTTCTGGCAACAGCCATAATCGGTAATTTTTAATTTCCAATTTTTAATTTTTAAATAAATTATAATGCTAAAATTTTTAAACATTAAAAATTAGAACATTATTTATAAAATTAAAAATTATAAAATTAAAAATTTATTTATATTAAGTTTACCGGTTTCACTAATATTTTCCTGTTCTCTCCTTCTCCGACGCTTTCGGTTGCAACTTTTTCGTTTTGGGAAAGTTCCATATGGACTAGTCTTCTTTCGTAAGCCGACATCGGTTTCATTATAATCACTCTTCCTTCGCTAATTGCAAGTTTCGCAGTTTCTTTGGCGTGTTCAATTATGGATTGATTTTTTTGGTCTCGGTATGAATTTACATCAAGAGTGAAGTTTACTTTTTCATCAGAGAGTTTTTTTCTTATTGCCAGTCTGGCAATATGCTGAAAAGCCTGAAGGTTGACTCCGTATTGTCCGATAAGCAAATTTGAATCCTCGGTAGTTTTTATGTTGCAAATAATTCCATCCTTATTTTCCGAATTTGATTCTTTTAATTCTATCTCAGATAGGAATCCGGCTTTTTCCATTAATTCTCTGATAGCTTCTTTGATTATTTTTTTACTTTTTTCTTCCATATATTAGAGACAAATTTTCACGAATTATAAAACGAATTTTCACTAATCACGAATAATATTTTAAAAATTTGTGTTTAGTTGATATTCGCCTATAAAATTCGTGTAAATTAGTTTATTATGCTTTTGTAATTTTCTTTTCGGGAATATATTTTTTCAGAGATTCGAATTTATCTTCCATATACATTTGCTGTCCTATGGCGAATAGAGTGGATATTAACCAGTATAAAGCCAGTCCGGCAGGAAACTTTATTCCAATAAACAAAGTTAAAAGCGGGCCGAGGTAGAGCATTTGTTTGTTCATAATCTGGGCGAAATCAGGATTTTTGCTATCTTTGCTTTTGTTATCATTATTGTTTTTCTGTTTAGCCATTAACATCTTTGTTTGGTAAAACTGGGCTGCCGCAGCCAAAATAGCCAATGGGATGCTGGATTTTGCCAAATCGATAATGCCGATGAACATATTATTGATTTGTCCCGGATTAGCCACGAAAGAATAAAGCACCTCGCCTTGAATGTTTAAATTGTTAGATGAAATTCTGAAAAATACTTGATAAATTGCAATCAGAAAAACAAGTTGTACGATCATCGGAAGACAACCGCCGAAAGGGTTGGCCTTGTTTTCCTTGTAAAACTTCATTAATTCTTGGGATTGTTTTTCCTTGTTGTCTTTGTGTTTGTTTTGGATTTCCTTTATTTTCGGCTGGAGCTCCTGAAGCTTTTTTTGCGATTCAATCTGTTTTTTTGATAGCGGCATTAAAATAATCTTCAGAATCAAAGTGATGATAATTATGGCAATTCCAAAATCATGAAAAGCGAAATTGTTGTAAAGAAAAACAAGCGTATTATACAGCGGCTGATAAATTGTCGGATAAAAAATTTGAAACATTTTATTATTTTATTTTCTTAATTAACTTTTTAACCAGTTCGGAAATAATTTTGAAATCTGGATTCGGCTCGCTTCTTTTGTAAAAAACAACTATATCCAGGCTATTTTTTATATTTTCTAGATTCTGGTGAAATGCTTCTCGCAGCAATCTTTTAATTTTATTTCTTTCCACAGCTTTCTTGAAAAACTTTTTTTCAATGGAAAATCCTATCCGTGTATGTTCAAGATTGTTTTTGACAGCTTTCAGCGACAATGGACTTTCAAGAAAAAATGTTCCTTTGCGATAAACATTGGCAAAATCAGTTCTTTTAGTTAAGCGATTTTTGCTTGGAAGCATAATTGTTTATACGCTTAATTTCTTTCTTCCTTTTCTTCTTCGAGCTGTAACTACGGCTATTCCGGTTTTGGTCGCCATTCTCTTTCGAAAACCATGCCTTCTTTTTCTTTTGAGTTTTTTTGGCTGGTATGTTCTTTTCATAACAATAAAATCGCTAAACAACGCGAATTAACTCTCGAATTATCACTAAAATTTTTCAAGATAGTTCGGGATTGTTCGCGATTGATTTAGTGTTGTTTTGTGATTTAATTCAATATTAAAAGTGTATCAGCTAGGAGCCAAAAGGTCAATATAAATGGTATTTTACTTTTTCGAAGCATATAGTATCATTTAAGGCGTTATGAATAAAGAAAAATACAGCAAAATTATTAATATATTAAAAAATGACGGAGTTGGGATTTTACCGACGGATACTTTGTATGGACTAGTTGGGCGGGCTTTTTCCAAAAAGGCTTTTAAAAGGATTTTTGAATTGAAAAAAAGAAGCGCAAAAAACCCTTTTATCATACTAATAAGTTCGATTGAAGAGCTAAAATTATTTGATATTAAACCGGACAATTTTTCTCTTGAGGTTATGAAAAAATATTGGTGGCCGACCCGCCCGCATCGCTACGCGAAGCTTAGTGGGCGGGGAAAAGTAAGCATTGTTTTGCCTTGCGATAATGAAGAATTATCCTATTTACATAGGGGAACAAAAACTTTAGCTTTCAGGATGCCGGACAAAAAAGATTTACTAGAATTATTAAAGAAAACCGGTCCGCTTTTGGCTCCCAGTGCTAATCATCCGGGGGAAAGCCCGGCTTTAACGATAGAAGAAGCTAGAAAATATTTTGGCGACAAGATAGATTTTTACGTGGATGAAGGAAAATTAGAATCTCTGCCTTCAACACTTATTAAGATAGAAAATGAAAAGGTTGTGGTTTTGAGAGAAGGCGCAGTAAAGATTAAAAAAACCCAGAATTCTATTCTGAAGTGCAACATCCTCTTTTTTAGATCTTAGCATTTTTTCATTTTTTTTCATAAAAAACTTCATAAGGAGTTAGATAGTTTAATCTTTTTCTCGGTCTATTGTTAATTTCAC
>JBBABD010000060.1 GCA_041657845.1 Parcubacteria group bacterium | reverse complement strand
GCATTTAACCACAATTTTATAAATCTTATTTGATTAAGAGAGATGTGGCAATAAATAATCTGGTGCGTTCAACCAAAATAAATTATACTACTTTATCATCTAGCTCTTGTATTTTTTTCAAAACTCATATCCAAGAACTCTTTTAATAATCTCTTCAATATCTTTTAATCTCTCTTTATTCAAATGGATATGCAATCCATAATTTGTTACTTTTTTTAAAATATACCCTTCTCTTATAAGACCTTCTGCAATTTTTTTAACATCTTTTCCGATATGAGATGGGAAACCTTTTGTAACTGTATCAAAAGGAGTGTGAACTCCTCCAATAACTTTCTTTCTTCTTAAGTGGAATAAGATAGTTGCTTTAATCTTCTCGTCTTCACTAAAATCCATAAAACAACTAATGCAATCCAATATTTAAATATTCCTATATTTGTAATATAAAAACATTAATAGAAACATTTATAAATAGTCTAGGGTAGTCTATACTAATGGAAAACGAAAGTGTATTCATAGAGATCTTTGGGAATAATCCCGTGATGAAAGTTTTAGATTTTCTTATAACTTTTCAGTTGTTTGATTATCCTATGACAGAAATAGCAAAGAATTCCGGAGTTGGTTATTCTACTCTTCAGACATTTTGGAGTAATTTGGAAAGAAATAATATTGTTATAAAAACAAGAAGGGTTGGTAAGTCTGATTTATACAAACTTAACACAAGTAACCCGGCTGTAAAGCAAATCTTGAAATTAGATTGGAATTTTATAAAGGGTGCACAGCAAGAAGTTTTGCTTGATTGAACTCTTTACTAATCGATATCCAAATAACCTATACTACTTTATTATTTAGTAGTAGAAAGGATGAGATCCTTCTTCCGATTCCCGGTCCGCGCATCTTAACAATAACTCAGATTGTAATCTCTTCTTGGAAAGACTTATATATCAATTGATATATCCAATATTATGAAAAACGAGCTAATTAATTCAATAGCAAGAAGTCCAACTCTGGGAACAGTTCTTATGATTGAAAGAACAATCGAAGAATACAGCGGAGAATTTAATAGAACAGAAATATGGAAGAAGCTTCCAAAAAAAGTAATGTGGCAGACATACTTAATTGTTTTAGATTATTTAGAAAGTATAAACAAAATTGCTTTTGATAGAGAGGGGATTGCGGCATATATCTGGAATCCAAAATTAGCAAAAATGCTTTCAAAAAGACCAGAGATTAAAATATGATAAAACCTTCAAAAGTAAAATTTATCTCTGAAAAATTGCAAGAAAATTTTAATTCTTTAAGCGAAGATGACCCAATAAAAAAGTCTATTAAGAGAGCTATAAAAGATTTACAAGATAATGCGTTTTTTGGAATTCAAATACCAAAAAGATTGATTCCAAGAGAATATATTATGAAGTATGATGTAAAAAACCTTTGGAAATATGATCTTCCACAAGGATGGAGACTTATTTATACAATAGCTGCAGAAAATGAAGTTCAATTAATTTCTGCTATATTAGAGTGGTTTAATCACCCTGAATATGAGAAAAGATTTCATTATTAAATTTCCTTTTTTTATATTTCTTTTAACCTATTACTACTTTATTATTTAGTGGCAGATTTTATGAAATATCAACCTTTTTAAAATGCTTTCTCCTAACTGGAAGATAAAAGATGGTGGTATATTATCCGTTTCTTGGAGCACTTGCCCTAGCTAGCGGAACAATTATGGAGAGGTTTATCCTGAGAAAAAAGCAGACAAACGTAAGGCTTCACCACTGTCTGGAATTTCTCGCAATAACTTTGGTCATGCTACCTTTTGTTTTTCTTTTCTGGAATGTTTCACCCCAAGCTCTGGAAACAAATAACTTAATTATCTTCGGATTAGTAATTCTTTTTGCATTAACTGCAAATCTTTTTGTTTTCTATTCAATAAAGGGGGATAAAATTTCAAACCTGGAGCCTGCAAGAATATCAGAAAACCTTTTTTTAATTTTGCTTGTTCTTATATTTAGTTTTTTCTTAAATTCTAATCTTTATGAAACTAATCCAAAAATAATTTATCCCGCACTGATTGCCGGTCTTGCTCTTGTCTTTTCTCATATAAAGAAATATCACCTTGATTTTAACAAATACTTTTTAGCAGCAACTTTCGGAAGTTTTTTCTTTGCTTTGGAACTGGTAACCTCCAGATTAATCTTGGATTATTACTCTCCTTTTTCTTTTTACTTCGTAAGATGTGTTTCTCTTTTTATCCTGGGAATTATCATATTGAGACCAAAACCAAAGAGACTGGATAACTCCATATACTTTGGAATGCTTGGAATAGGAACCATCTGGGCACTTTACAGAGTTATCGTCTATTATGGATATATACATCTTGGAGTCGTTTCAACAACCTTGGTGTTTATGCTTAGCCCGATTTTAATATATTTATTTGCCTGGATATTTCTTAAAGAAAAACCAACATGGAGAAATATTATTGCATCAATAATAATTGTAGCATGTGTTCTCTACGGAACTTTTTTTGTGTAAATTGCAATTGGCAGTATTTTTATTCTGGGTAATATCTACACCCACAATTCCTAAAACTATTTAAATCGCTTTTTATAATATATTACATGAAAAGAGAGGGGACTAGTAATATTTATCTGAAAAGTTCTCTATTTATTTCACTAATGCTTCTAAGTCTTATCTTTGTATCTGCTGCCCATAACGCAAATTCTATTTATGTTAGAGCAGGAGGGGCAGATAAAACTCTTCAGGCTGCAATAAACGATGGTAGCATTTGTTCAGGAAACACCGGCTCCTATTCTGGAACCATTGCCTATGGACACTATGCAGATGACATTAAAATTTTTGCAGGAAATTCTCAGCGAACTCTTCAGCAGGCAGTTAACACTCAAGGGAGTTTATATTCAAACACGGTAACTCCAATATTCAGTGCCTTTTCATTCGGTCATGCTTCCGATTCAATTTCTATTACTATTGGTGGAGTATCAAAAAATCTCCAAACAGCAATTAATGCAGGGGATTTTAATACACTTTGTACTACGCCGCAAGCAAG
>JBBABD010000059.1 GCA_041657845.1 Parcubacteria group bacterium | reverse complement strand
TCCATTTGGTTGATATTAGTGGTTAAACTAATATCATAACCTGCCGGGGCGGACATTTCTACTTCCCGCTACTAGGACATTATCATTTCCTTGTGACACTTTGTTAGTCTTGCCCCGCACCAATTTCAGTACAATTACAGAAGTAAATTTTATCTATATTATTTTGTAGTCTGTTAAAGCAATCGGTTGATGGCTTAGAAATTGGTGCGGGGTGAAAAAGAGAAAGACTGCTTCCGATGGAAATACTACTTTTCCAATTCTTTCAGTTCTTCCTCCACCATTTGCATTTCTTGTTTCAAATCTTCAATCTCGGATTTTAACAACTCTTTTCTTTCATCTTTCGGCATTGCTTGATATTTGCGGTAAAACCAACCGCACATCGCTCTTCCATAACCCCTGCCCATTCCCAAACCTGAATCAAATCCCTGTCCGCAAGGACCCATTCCTCTTCCAGTTCCAGGTCCCATTCCCATCAATCCTGTTCCATTTTGTCTTGGCATATTTATCACCTCCCTTTCTATTTTAATTTCTTTAGTTGAGTCTATGTAATGAATATATACCCATTATATACTACTGTCAATATCTTCAATATATTTCAATTTATTTTACGGTCTCCAATTTATTTCGGTCTCAATGTTAGAACTGATAAAAAAATTTGCTTTACCTTAAACAAAAAACAGCGCGGAGTTGCGCTATTTTTCACACAAATGTGTTGGGGTGGTAGGATTCGAACCTACGCATGGGGGCTTCAAAGGCCCCTGCCTTACCGCTTGGCTACACCCCATCCATCAATTTTCAATTCACAATTTTCAATTTTCAATAAATTTAGAAATTGAGTATTTGGATTTTATTAGAAATTAGATGAATTAGAAATTAGAAATTTTTAATCTACTCTTCCACAATCTTCCCTCCCATCATTTCCAGCGCATCATTCAAAAGAGAGCCACTCTCTTTTGGCTTGCTTGGGGCTAAAGTAGAAGAAGATGGACTATCTTTTGTCGGAATTTTTATTTTTATACCGGCTTCATCTTCGCTTAGGAATTTCACTCGAAGGCCCGACCCAAAAATAGTAGCAAGCACTTTTTCAATTGTCAATTTATTTTGAGTCTCGCTCAGTTTATCTTTGTAAAATTTGTACTTCGTCGCAATAGAGAGATAATTATTTTCTACCTTGACCGGTTCGCAGTTCAGCAAAAAGAGAGAAATAGAATGATTAAAAGGTTTCGTTTCACGAATAATCTCCTTCCATTTGTCTTTGATGTCATTAATATCAACTGCCGCATCGCTGGATTGTTTTATTGCCGGTTCATCAATTTCTTTAATCTCCTCTTTTACTATTTCTTTACTTTCAACTTTAGGCTGTTGTTTTTTTACTTCAGGAAATTCAGCATTTGACTGATTACTGATTACCGATGGCTGATTATCTTTTTTAACAATTTCATAATTCCCCAATTTCACTATCGCCATTTCAAGCGGAAGTTGAGGAATGAAAGCTGAGCGTATTTTGTTTTGAATCTCGGAAAATTTAGTGATTATTTCAAGAATTCTGCCGGTATTATCCTTGGCTATTTTTTTGGATTTTTCCAGCTGTTCCGATGTTAATTCCAAAGACAAGGTTTTGGAAAGACTTTCGTCCACGGAAATTACCAGCAATTGTCTTAAATAATTCAAGAATGCTTTGTTAAATATTTCCAGATCGTATCCGTCATTAGTCATCTTGCTTACCAGCTCCAATGCTTTTCCAGTATTTTTTTCCACCAGAAGTTCGGCCATCTTTTCAACATTTCGGCGATCAGAAGTTCCCAGAATTTCCTCCACTTCTTTGGCGGTTATTTTTTTGTCTTCAAGAGATATTACCTGAGCTAGCGTTGATTCGGCATCACGCATTCCTCCTTCGGCTGAAATAGCAATCATTTCCAAGGCATCCTTCTCCACTTCTATCCCCTCTTCTTTTGCAATGGAAGATAATTTTTTAATTATATTTTCCAGAGACAATCTCACGAAATCAAAACGCTGGCAGCGGGAAATAATCGTGTCGGGAACTTTGTGAATTTCAGTAGTAGCCAGAATAAAAATTACGTGTGCCGGCGGCTCTTCTAAGGTCTTGAGAAGCGCATTAAAAGCGCCAGTCGAGAGCATATGCACTTCATCGATGATATATATTTTGAATTTAGCTCTGGTCGGAGGAAGTTTTATCGTTTCCCGAAGCTCGCGGATATTATCCACTCCGGTATTCGATGCCGCATCAATTTCAATAATATCCAGCGATCGTCCATCCTGGATATTCTTGCAATTTTCACACTCAAGACACGGCTCCGCATCTTTCAATTCTAGACAATTTACGGTTTTGGCAAATAGTCTGGCAATGCTGGTCTTTCCTGTTCCCCTTGGTCCCGTGAAAAGATAGGCATGACCGATGCGGTTATTTTTGATGGAATTGGTAAGAGTTTGGACAATATGATTCTGCCCGATAACATCGGAAAACTTTTGAGGTCTATACTTTCTGTATAAAGTTTGCATGGTCACTACAAATCTACAAATCTTGCTACAAATCTACAAATAGATTTACAGATTTAATACTCTTAAGAATTTAACTCCATTGGAAGTAAAATTTACCAGTATTGCTAATTTTAATCCAGTTGTTTTCAGATATTCTTTAGCTTGATTAATATTTCTTTTGGGAAAATAATTGCCTTGTTTTAATTCTAGGACTATTTTTTCATCAACTAGAAAATCCAGATAAAATTTGCCTATGATTTTTCCTCTATATGCTAATCGAAATGGAACTTGATTTTTAAATTTTATATTTTTTTCTTCAAAACACTTAATTATCGCTTTTTCGTAATATTTTTCTCGATAGCCGTATCCCAAATCGTTATAAACATCATACAAAATTCCGACAATATCGTAGCTCAAATCTTTATAAATAACTTTGTCTTTTTGTTTTCCTCCCTCCATTTATTTGTATATTTATAGTTGATTTGTAGATTTGCAGTATATTTAAAACTAAACCCCTTAAAGTTCAGTTCTAAATTTATTCTACCACCAATTCCCAAAAAATGAAAACAATGTTTTAAACACATACATTTGTCGGTTCTTTGATTATTAATAATTGTAGCATTTCGTTAGGAGTTTTTCCATTTAAACCGCAATGTTCCAGATTATTGTATTCATTGTT
>JBBABD010000058.1 GCA_041657845.1 Parcubacteria group bacterium | reverse complement strand
GTTTGTGTTTTGGCAATGTGAGCTGATTTGACAAATAATTGATATTACGGCATACTGAAAATAGCTTACCTATCGGTAAGTAAATAAGAGGTAACTGCAAAATATGAAAACGATTGCTAAACAACTAGGGGATGATGTTCAAGACACTAAAAAATATATTATTGATACTGCTCGTCAGTTTTTTTCCGAATATAGTTATTTGGGCGTTTCAATGAGCGATATCGCCGAAAAACTGAATATCACCAAGGCAGCGCTTTATTATCATTTTACCGGTAAAGCCGAGATTTATGAAAAAGTGCTTGATGAGGTTTTTAATGATTTAAGTTTGGCTATTACCGAAGCGACGAACGAAACTATGATTGACAAAAAATTATACAAACTGATTAAAAATTACTTGGATTTTGGATTCAAAGAAAAGAATCTTATCAAATCTATAGTGTTAAAACTATCACCGGCCGATAAACAGATAACGAAGCATGTCACTCAATTAAGAGAAAAAACCGCCAATCTAATCCAGCCTGTTATTGAGGAAGCCTTTGCAAACAAGAAATTAACCAAGAAAGTTGATAGTCAGCTTCTAACCTCTATGCTAACTGGCATGATGGATGGCTTGCTTTTGGAGTATTCGTTTTTAAATAGAAAAGTTGATTCGAAAAAAATAGCAGATCAGATTATCACTGTTTTATTTTAGTATCTAATATGCACAAAGAATATAAACCGATAAAATTTCCAGAAGACGAATCTGCTCATGACTCTATTGTCGAATGGTGGTATTTCAACGGCCACCTGAAAGACAAACACGGAAACGAATATTCATATATGGACTGTCTTTTTAAGGTGGATGTCAAAAAGGTAAAGATACCTTTTTTAAGCAAGATTCCGCTTAAGACATCCTACTTCTCACATTCACTCGTTTCAGACATAAATAATAAAAGTTTTCAGCATAGAATAGCTCCTTTTTCTGTTGTTTCCGATGACAGTTTTTCCAAATCCTTGCTTCATATAAATTACATCAATCCGGAAATAAAAAACGGTTACACCAACTGTGTTATTGAAAAAACAGGCGAATCAAAATACCGCTTAAAGAATGAAGATATTGATTTAAAATTAACTTCAGTCAGGCATCCTCTGCTGGAGGGCGGGAAAGGATTTCTCGATCTGGGAACCAAGACAACCTATTATTATTCTCTAACCAACCTGAGAACGGAAGGCCGGATAAAAATTAAAAATAAATGGGTGGACGTTACTGGCAAGTCCTGGATGGATCATCAGTGGGCGGACGCCAGTTATTCCAAGGATAGATGGGATTGGTTTTCGGTTCAATTGGATGATGACACGGAAATAGTTTGTTTTATGTATAATGACGGAAATAAAAAAACTTATGTAGCCGATATTTCTTATCCTGATGGCAGGCAGGAACATCATAGCAATGTTGAAATTATTCCCCTGAAAAGGCATTGGACAAGCCCAAGAAGTAAAGCAGTTTATCCTATGTTATGGAAAATTAAAATACCAGCAAAAGATATACATTTGATTCTATCGGCAAAAATTGAAAATCAGGAAATGTTGTTCGGTTCAATTAATTATTGGGAGGGACCGCTCAATGTCAGCGGATTGTTCGAAGATAAAAATGTAAACGGCGTCGGTTTTATGGAATTAGTCGGTTATCCGTCGCAATATAACAGTGCAAAATATATTAAGGATGAAATAGGAAAAACAGCCAGCCGGGTTATTTCGTCTATGAAAAATAAAGCCTTGACCTTAGCGGGCAATGTAAAAAATAGTTTTACGGAATCAGATTAAAATTATGGCAAAATTAAAACGACCGAAAATCGGTTTGGCGTTGGGAAGCGGCGGTCCCAGAGGACTGGCGCATATCGGCGTAATTAAAATTCTGGAAGAAAATAATATTCCGATTGATTTTATCGCCGGCTCAAGTATCGGCGCTATGGTTGGAGGATTTTATGCCGCTACCAAGGATATAAGACAAGTGGAAGAGATAGCGCTGGGAACCAACTGGAAAATGATTTTAGCATTGATTGATCCTTCCTTTCGCCAGGGATTGCTGGGAGGAAAAAAGGTAAACACTTTTATTGAGGATCATATTGATAAAATGGATTTCAGTGATTTAAAGGTTCCTCTTTCGGTAGTGGCGACAAATTTTAAGAATGGCGATGCAGTTATTATAAACAAAGGCGATGTTGCCTCCGCAATCAGAGCCAGTATTTCTTTGCCATTAGTTTTTAAGCCCGTAGAGCGTGACGGAAAAATGTTGGCCGATGGTGGATTGTCCCTGCCTGTTCCTGTCGAAGTAGTGAGAAAAATGGGAGCGGACTTGGTAATCGCGGTTAATTTGGATGCCGATTATTTTGCCGATAGTAACAATGAAAACAATAAATTCGGTTTTTATAAAATGGCTGAAAATTCAATCAATCTCTTGCGCCATCACCTGGCTCATCGGAATGTCGAAAATGCCGATATTATTATTAATCCTCGTGTTGGAAATGCGCATTGGGGGAAATTTCTGGACGGAAAAGATATAATTTCGGCCGGAGAAAAAGCGACAAAAATAAAATTATCGCAATTGAATGAATCAATGCATCAGGAAAACAAGGACGTTTTAAGCAAATTTTTAGATTTTCTTAAATTATAATAAAATGCTTAGAAATTTTTTCATTGCTTGCTGGTTTAGCTTTAAACAACTGAAACATAGCAACAAGAAAAGTGTTGTGATGACTATCTTGGTGGTGGTTTTGCTTTTCATTAATATTCTTTTTATCGCCTCGATGATGTCGGGACTTATTAGTGCTGTAAACAGCCAGACCATAGATTATCAATACGGAAATATTGTTATTGAGCCAAGCAAGGAAAGCGAAAGCGATGCCTATATCAAACAAGCAGAAAAGACGTTGGACAATATCAAGAGCATTCCGGGCGTAACCGGCGCAGTCGAGCATTATAAATCCGGTGTTGGCATTGCGTATGACCCCAAAAAAGAAGGAACTAATGTCAAAAACGGCAGTTGGTATCTATATTCGATAGTGCCTTCGGAAGAATCAAAAGTTCTGAAAATAAATTCGAAAATTGTTTCCGGAAGATATTTGGAAGATGGCGATCGCAATAAGATACTTATCGGGAGGGAAATTAGTGGTGGTTTTAATGCTACTCTTGAAAGGACATCTTTAGGCGGAGTGAATGTTGGTGACGAA
>JBBABD010000057.1 GCA_041657845.1 Parcubacteria group bacterium | reverse complement strand
TTCCGCCGTCGCAGTCCTGCTCGCTGAAGGTGACTTTGCCGGTCACGGGGTCGAAGCCGGTAACGACCTCGGTCTTGCCCGCCTCATTGAGCCAGTGCTCGTAGCGGATGACCGTGCCGTCCCCGGAGCACTCCCAGCCGTCCATGAAGATGTCCATCTCCGGGTTGTCCCCGCAGGTGAAGCTGGCGCGGACGGCCTCCTTGAGCCAGTCGGCGCGTTCCTTGGACCCCTTGGCCTCGGGGTGGAGGCTGGTTATGGAGATGTTGGGAACCTCGCGGGTGGACGAGGTGACGTAGGAGCGCACCTTGTTGCGGGTGGAGCCCGTGAAGACGTTGGCCTGCCACTCCTCCTTGCCCTGCGCCGCGTTGGTCTGGACGTAGGCGTTGAGCCGCTTGCGGCTGTCGTCGAGGTACTGCCGCAGGGTGCGGTCGTTGAACTCGGGGAACTTCCTCCCCATCACGTCAGAAAGCAGGACGTCAAGCCTGTCGTAGACGTGCTTAATCCTGTCCTGCTGTTCCCTGCTCTGGGGTGATGTGACCATATGAAATAATTATACCTTGTCGCTCAAGCCATCCGCAAGCTCCCGCCCCGCTTCCTAGACTCCGCCAGCTTCTTCTCCCGCATGGCGAGGTAAAACTTCTGCTCGTCCGCCGCCATCCCCTCGCGGTCATGGGGGAGGCGAACGATATCTGACTGGTAGGCCGCGCTGTCGACCACGTCGTCCTTGATTCCGTTGGGGAAGGCCTTGAGCTCGTCCTCAAGGTCGCGGCTTTCTCCGGTGACGTGCCAGACCCTGCCGGTCTCGTAGCGGTGGAGGAGGCCCGAGCGGATGCGGTCGCTCTTGGCCCTGCCCTTGTGCTCAAGCCACGTAAGGGCGAAGAAGACCTTGCGCTCGTCCTTCTCCTTCTTGAGCAGTGGTTCCAATGCCCTGGTGAAGGCCGTGTCCTCCCATGCCATGACCTGCGGCTTGGTCTTGCACGTGTCGGTTAGCCAGCACCAGAGGTCAACCATCTCCTTCACGACGCCTGACGGACCCATGTAGGCCCCCCAGCTCTTCAAATGCCAGTCCCCGTCCTTGGTCACCCAGTTGATTGTGATTCCGCAGCGGTCGCGCCCGTCGTCCTCTAGCCCCTCTTTCTTGCTCGGGGTGTCGATGGTCACGAAACAGGCGAGGGGGCGCATGGCAAGGACCTGCTCAAGGGTGACGGGACGGAACATCTCGTCGCGGAAGCGGGCGAGGGTGCGGGTCGGCGGGATGAGCATCATCTCGCGCTGGAAGTCCATGTCGCCCGTGTCTGGCTGCCTCATCTCGGCCTTCTTGCGCTCGACGCTGATTTTCCCGGTGGCCTCGGCCTCCTCGTCCGTCAAGACCCACCGCTCGGGCCACGTTGGCTTGCCGTCCTCCACCAGCGGGACGAACAGGGAGCGGCAACGCCCCCCCTCGGCGGCCTTGCGCAGGAGCAGGGCCACGTTGCCCGTGTCGGTGAGGTAGTTACCGAGGTAGAGGACGCGGAGGCTGCCCGATGAGAGGCCGGCCTTGAACTCGCTGATGTGCTCGCGGACGTTCTTTGTGAGCACCTCGGAGGCGGCGGTCTTCGAAACCTCGAAGTCGTCCATGATGAGGGTGTCGGGACGCTTGGCCCCGTGGATTCGTCCGCGCACCGGCTCCTGCGTGGAGTGTGCTTCGACGCGGATACCGTCAAGCCTCCCCTCGGGGGTGACTACGGGGTTGGTCACGAAGTCACCGACCCGCTTCTGCGTTATCTCGTCGGCGTTCCTGTCGGAGCTGTAGAGCTGGCCGAAGTCGGCGATGAGGCGGGGGTTGGTCTGAAGCTCCACGATGACGTCGAAAAGGAACCGCTCGGCGTTGGAGCGGTCGTAGGAGTCCACGTTGGCGTAAGCCGTCTTGCGGTAGCAGATGAGCCAGACGAGCCAGAGCTTGGCCATCGTGGTCTTGGTGCTCTCGCGGAACATGACCCAGACCAGCTCGGATATCTCCCCCTTGGTGAGCGCGTCCAGCCCCTCGAACATCGCGTAATGGAACGCGGCGAAGACCGAGGTAACATAATGCGGGAAATACCACGCGACGAAACACGCGAAGTTGAGGCCGCAGGCGTAGACCCGCGCGGCCTTGGTGATGGTCGCCAATTCCTCAAGCATTTGCGCCGTTACTTTTTTCATGCGAAAAGCTGCTTGACCCGTTCCTGCTCCTTGGCCTCGATGACGGAGACGATGGGCTTGCCGCCGGAGGTGATGTCCGTCTTGTTCTTGGGGTTGAAGGCGTCATCTAGGGCCTTGAGGACCTCGAAGTCGTTCTGCGTCTCGCTCGTGAGGGCCTTGGCTCTCTTGCGCCCCGTCCATCGCTTGCTCGCCATGCGGTGACGTTCCCACCACTCCGGCGGAGCCTTGGTCTTGAGGGCGCATAGCTCGGCTGAAGTAAGGGAGAACTCTCCTGCTATCTCGTCGTCCTTGAATCCGTGCGCGAGCAGCAGGGCCAAATGCCCGGCTAGGGGCGCATAATGCTCGTGTATCAACTCCAGCACAACGTCATTGACTAGAGAGACCATCAGGGCCTTCATCTCGTCAGACGGCGCATAGATGTCGATTGGGGGGGTAGGCTTATCCATGAGTTAATTATACCCCGTCTAGTCTCACTTCGCAACGTAACGCTTGAATCATGAAAGTGGCCCCGGCGTTGTAAGTAATCCCCTTTGAAATCGAGAGAGAAACAGACTCGCTCGTCCTGTGCCAACGTGGAGCCTTTGGCGTCAGTAAGCCGCTTCAAAATCAATCTGTGCCCGCTAACCTTAGCATCAAAATTGCTCTTTGGGCACAGAACTTAGGCTTTTGGGCACAGAACTTTGACCTTTTTTTTAAGAAAATTTAGCTAATCTAAGCCTCTGTAGAGGCAAACTTTCAATTTCTGTGAGCAAAATCAATCTGTGCCCGTCAGATTTGGCTAACCTTAGCTTCAAAAATGCCGTCTGGGCACAGATGGGCACTCGGGCACAGAACTTTTGAAAACTTTTTTTTCACATTTTTCCTTATCTTAGCCCTTTTACTCCTACATATATAGAATATAATATTTACTGTGCCTAAGTGCCCGCTAATCTTAGCCAAAATTTTATTTAAGTGTCGTAATAATATTATTTATCCTCAACTTATCCACAGCTAACCCCTTGACACCTATTCCAACCTATGCTATCCTTCAATCAGATAGGACACGACACCGCCAGCGGTCACGACTGCCAGCGGACGCCGCCCATCCTACCCAGTCGCCGCCGGTAAACCTTCTCGGTCACTGCCGGCGGCGCGACAGCTCTC
>JBBABD010000056.1 GCA_041657845.1 Parcubacteria group bacterium | reverse complement strand
CTCGTTATGAGAAACTGCAATGCACTTTCATGGGGTTCCGATATCTGGGATATTCGATGATTAATTTCAGGTCGGTGTTTGGAAAAAAACGTGGTCAATTTAAATGAGCTCCTGTCTATTTAGTGTACGCCTAGAGAATAAGCTCGTCCAGCCCAAAAATCAAAAGTTATGCACATCTTGACGGAAACCGGAAAATGTTTCAAAAAACAACTACTGCAATCCTAAAGTTAAACTTTAGGGAATTTTGCATTAATATCACTTCAATGGATTTTTTAATTCTTCGTATTCAGCTTTCATTTTCTTTGCGCATTCATCGCAGGTAAGATGGGTAATTCCACCTTCATTCGGGAAGCCATCCCTTTCGCCCATTTCCTTATGACACATAGAACATATGGCTCTGGCTTTGTATGTCTTTTTCTCCGGTGGCTTCATAAATTTGTTTTCGTTTCCCATATTGTTAAATTTAAAAAAAATAATTAATACGACTGCATTACTTTTGAATCGGCAATTGTTCTTTTATTGTAGATATTGAGCACAATTCCAACCGCCACAAAGCACGCAACCAGAGAACTTCCCCCATAGCTCAAAAAAGGAAGCGGGATTCCCGCTACGGGAACCAGCCCGATATTCATTCCGATATTAATTAAAAGCTGAGTAAAAAGCATAATCATAATTCCGGAAGTCAATAAATATCCAAAGTTGTCAGGAGCCAGCAAGGCAATCTTTCGCATTTGGTAAAATAAAACCGCGTAAAGGAAAAGCACCAACATTGCGCCCAGAAATCCCAACTCTTCCGTAACGGTGGCAAAAATAAAGTCAGTATGGCTTTCGGGAAGGAAATCAAGCTGGGATTGAGAACCCTGGCCGATCCCTTTTCCGGTCATCCCCCCCGATCCAACTGACACAATTGACTGAAAAACATTATACCCGCTTCCTTTTATATCAAATTCAGGATTTGCGAAACTAACAATCCTGGCTTTTTGATAATCGGCTAAATTAAACCAAGTAGCCGCACCCGCCAAAATTCCAATACCCAAAAGCACTGCTAGAATTTTTTTGTTAATTCCGGAAAAAAAAGCCATTCCGATCCATATTCCCAAAAGCACCATCGCACTTCCAAAATCAGGCTGCTTGATAACCAAAAAAACTATAACCGCCGTGAGGATCATAGAGGCAACTAGCTGAACCGCCTCTCCCAATACTATTTTTTTGCTGGAAATAAAGCTGGCTAAAAATATAATTAGAGCGACCTTGGCAAATTCTACCGGCTGAACATTAAAAATTCCCAGTCCTAGCCAGCCGGAAGTTCCATGCACCCTATTCCCGAGCAAAAGAACTAAAATCAAAACGATGACAGTTGTAAAGTAAATCGGACGGCTGTAAGAACGCAAATAATGATAGTCGATTCTTGAAAAAAAAGCCATCGCTGATATTCCCACAAAAGCGAAAAAAAGTTGTTTCCAAATTATGTTTGCCTCATTGAAACCGGCTGCCGAAATTCCATAAAGAGCCAGAAGGCTTATTCCGGTCAAAAATAGAACTGCTGCTACCAGCACCCAGTCAAAGATAAATATTTTTTTAAGCATTAAACGAAGTTAAAAGTCTATAAAGTTTTTAAAGTTCTTAAAGCCGCAAGTTTAAAAAACGATACTTTACAAACTTTATAACTTTATGAACTTTATAACTTTTTTATTTACTCGTTTGGAACGACTGAGATCCTTGTATATATTTTTTTATGAAGTTCTGGGAATCGAAAACATTAGTTTCGGCTTCCATCTCCGGAGCTCCCTGAACTGATCCGGGGAAATCGATTGGCCAAAGCAAGCGAAAATCCCTCTCCGCTCCGACATTCACAGTTTTCATTTCAGTTTTATTAAAAGCCACCGGTTTTCCATTCTCATCTCTAAGCACGATGTTTATCCTTATTGTGTCAAAGTCGAAAGAGCTTTCATTCCTAAGAAGCCCTTTGGCCTCGCTGTATCCAACTCCGGATGATATTAAATTGTACCGTTTGTTATATATGTTTAGCTCGGGCCTTTCGTATCCAAAAAATTCTTCCCATTTTTGATTGCTTATGGAAACTTCGACGGATTGCGGATTTTGCTTCAATTCAATTCCTGTTTCGATGATATATTTCGATTCAACAGGAAGAATAAAACTTGTTCCTGATTTTTTCGCCAACACATTTCCGCCAGCATCTTTGAGGGAAAACTCATAGGAAAAACTTGGGCTTCCCAATTGATTATTCGGATTAGAGACTCTCGCCATTACATCATAAGTTCCCGGTCCGGCAGGAACAAAAGCGCTTTCCTCTATTCTCAAATCCTTGGCGTCGAATTTTTTTTCGCATTGTTTCTGGCAAATTCCCCCACAATCAATTCCGGTTTCATTCTGGTTTTGCTTTCCGTCATCGCAGGTTTTAGCAGGTTTCATTTTGGAATACGCAAGCCAGCCTACTAAAAATAGTATTCCGAGAAAGATTAAAATAATAATGAATCTTTTTACGCTTCTAGGCATAATTTTATAGATTAATTTTACAATAACGCAGACAAAAAAACAAGCTTTCGCTCGTTTTTGATCTTAAGGTCATCTCGAAGTTAATTACATTGTCTTGGCGGCGACCTACTCTTGCTCCGAAGAGCTACCATCGGCGCTGAAGTTCTTCACGGCTCTGTTCGGTATGGGAAGAGGTGTTACCACTTCGCTAGAACCACCAAGACAATATAATCAACTCTTGTGTTGTGATTGTTGTCAAACAATTTCGGTTAAGTTGCTCTTAACTACTAACCTCAAAAAACGAAAAAGGTTACATAATTTTATTAGTATTTCTTGACTTAACACATTACTGTGCTTACATCTGAAACCTATCAACCTGGTCATCTTCCAGGAAAACTTGCCGCTCGTATCGCGCTTCGCACGATACTTCGCTATACACGAATTGTCACAAATGTTAACAAATGTATTCGAATACATTGGATATAAATTCGCAACTATTAGCGTACAGTGAGTATCACACAGAGTGTGATACGAACGACTATTGCCTAATCTTGGGAGTAGCTTCCCGCTTAGATGCTTTCAGCGGTTATCTATTCCGAACTTAGCTACTCGACATTGCTCCTGGCGGAACAGCCGATACACCAGAGGTTCGTTCTTTCCGGTCCTCTCGTACTAAGAAAGACTTCCCTCAAGCAATTGCGCCTATGGCAGATAGAGACCAACCTGTCTCACGACGGTTTGAACCCAGCTCGCGTACCGCTTTAAATGGCGAACAGCCATACCCTTGGGAGCTTCTCCACCCCCAGGATGCGATGAGCCGACATCGAGGTGCCAAACCCCATCGTCGATGTGGACTCTTG
>JBBABD010000055.1 GCA_041657845.1 Parcubacteria group bacterium | reverse complement strand
CCGCCCCTGTTCGCCTCGTCCAGCGTCCCACCCGCGTGGAGCCACTCGCGCATGGCCCACGTCATCTCGGCCTTGAGGTTCGCGAAGCTGTCGGGCGCGAGCTTGGCCGCCTCGCCCACGTTCACGGCGACGACCTGCCTGCCCTTCTCGCGGAGGCGGTCGGTGACGCCGCGCCCCACGCCGATGTCGTCGATGAAGACGTTGCGCGGGGAAATCCCGCCGAGCTTCATGTCGGCCTCGACGAGGGACACCACGCCCATGAGGTCGGGGGTCTTCCCCCGCCCCAGCACCGCCGCCATGTCCCCGAAGCGGACGGCGCGCACGGTCTCGTCGCTCCCCGCGCCCACGTCGACGCCGAGCAGGGCCTGCCCCCCCTTCGCCCTCGCCGCGCTGAACACGTCGGCCGCCGAGTGCTTGCCGAGCTTCACCTGCCCCCACGAGACGATGGGGGCGTAGCCCTCGCCGTCGGTGGCGTTCGCGTCGGGGAACTCGCAGCCGTAGAGCACCGAGAACATCGGCTTGCGCCGCGCCTCCTCGACGAACTCGGGCGTGTAGCGCCCCTCGGCGAGCAGGAGGTCGTGGTCGGCGAATATGCGGTGGTATGTCGGGTCGTCCCACGAGGCGAAGAAGTGCGAGTGCGGCGGCGCGCTGTAGAACGGGTTGCCTATCTTCACGTAGGTGGCTGACGGGCCCCTTCCCGCCATCATGCGGAAGATGGTGGCCTCGCTGTCGTCGGAGATGAGGCCGCTCTCGTCCTCGATGACTATCCCCGCTCCGTGGCCCATGGCCGCCTCAATCTTCCTCTGGCTGTTCTTCTCGTCCGTGCTGACGACGAATATCGAGCCGCCGTTGTTGAAGCGTATGCGCCGCTTGCTCTCCTCGAGGCGCAGGCGCTCGAGCCTGCTCCGCTTCTCGAGCTTCGAGAAGAATATCGGGTGGTCGCCGAGGTGCTCGATGACGTAGCGCATGATGATGAGCGCCTTCTCGCCGGAGGGGGCCACGACCGTGACCTCTAGGCCGAGCAGGGCGGTAAGCACCACGCACGCGAGGCCGACGGTCATGCTCTTGCCGGCCTGCGTCCCCATGAGTATCTGGACGCGCGGGTGTCGCCTGATCACGAGCGCGGCGAAGATGCGGAGCTGGGACTCCGTGAGGCACTCGCTGGCCGGACGCTCCCCGACCTTCAGGAGGGCGAGGACGGCCATGCAGAAGGCCCGCTCACGGCCGGACAGCGGCGGGAGCGGCGGTTTCGGGTCTAGGTTCGGCATCTGTCTTCGCTTGTTCATGTTTCGCGTCCGCGTCCTCAGCGTCCTCGTCGGCGCGCAGCTGCTCGGTGAGCGACTTGAGCGTCTCGGTCACGTCGGCAAACAGGGCCTCCCCGTCCGCGCCCGTGCTTTCGAGGCGCAGGGCGAACTCCACCTTACGCTTGCGTTCTAGGTATTTCAGCGCCATCTCCGGGGAGTCGAGCGAGCCGACCAGCGACTGCCTGGCCTTGAGAACCGGCTTGTTGCGCAACGCCTCCAATCGCTCCCTCAACCCCTCGACGCTCTCAAGCCAGTTGTAAAGGCAGGCAGGGCTGATGCCCGCGTAAAACGCGCATTCCTCCCAAGTCGCGTCGATGGCGGCGGCCTGCTCTAGCTTTAGAGAGACCTCATCGGTCAGT
Source organism: Parcubacteria group bacterium (assembly GCA_041657845.1). Taxonomy (NCBI): domain Bacteria; species Parcubacteria group bacterium. Next base: position 2,073 of record JBBABD010000055.1, on the reverse strand, counting down.
TTGACTGGATTTTCGACTTTCATGCCTTTTCTGCCTTACGGCTGGTGTAGTCCTCCCAACGCTTGATTATCACGTCGCAGTAGTGTGGGTCTAGCTCGACCAGCCTCAAGGCCTTCACCTGCTCGGGGGAAAGGTCGGCCATCGTGACGGTCGGAACCTCCTTGAGACCGAGCTTAAGCGCGGCCTCGAGGCGGCAATGACCGATGATGAGGTTGCCGTCGCAGTCCACGACGAGAGGCTGCGCCCAGCCGAACGCCTCGATGGACTTTGACACCTGCTCAATCTGCTTTTTGACGTGCTTCTTGGCGTTTGCGGCGTAGGGGATGATCTCGCCGATGGGCCTGTTTTTCACTTCCATAATGTTTTGCCTCTTAACGCCTCCACCTCACGGCCCGCGCCTTCTGCGCGTCGTCCAGGAGGTCGAGCGCCTTCTCCGGCAGGACAGCGCCGGGGAAGTAACGGCGGTTGCCGACGAACACGGGCCTGCGGCAGACCGCGACCCTCCCGCACGGCTCCTCGCGCTTCGGCTCGGCCGCCTCGAATTCCGCCGCCTTCTCCCTCATGTCGGGTAGCCTGATCTCGTCGCCTGAGTGGGTGCGGATGAAGTCGAGGCCGTGCTTCACCATCATCCTCGCGGTGAAGGCGTAGGAGCGCCCGCGCATCCGCGAGTATTCCGGCGACCGGTCGCGCAGGTGGAGCACGCTCACGGAAGGGTCGTAGCCGAGCTTGAGCTTGCCCTTGTGGGAGAGGAAGTAGTCCATGTGCTCCGCGACCTTGAGGCCCTCGTCCCAGCGGCACGCCTTGAGCGCCGACGTTTTCGCGACGAAGAAGTTGAAGACGTAGTCGTAGGGGGGCCTGTCCGCTGGGACCTGCCTGAGCCTCCCGCCGTCCCTCTCGAAGCGCCCCTCGTAATGCTGGAGCCTGCCCTCTCCGAGGTCTATCGCCCCGGCCACGGGGTCCAGTCCCTCTGCCTTCAGCTTCCGGGCCAGCTTCGCCGCGTCCGTCCTCTCCGTGAAGACGAAGTCGTCGTCTAGCAGGAACACCATCTCCCTCCCGCACCCCGACACGAGGCGGTTGCGGGAGGCGGACAGCCCCGCGTCGTGGGGCATCTCGATGACATTCACGTCGTTCTTGAGGCCTGCCGCCTTGAGCGCGGGGCGGAGGGCCTCCCACGCCTTCGCGTCGAAGGACTGGTCGGCGACGGTGACGTTTGCGGTCGGGGCGAACTCGGCCACCGAGAGCAGGAGGCGCCTGAGGGCTTCCGGGCGCATGAACGTGGTCACCGCGAACTCTATCGCTTCCAGCGGGTCGTCCTGCGGGGCGGGGGTCTCCGCGCCTTCCATGCCGACGAAGTAGGCGATGCCGAAGCGCTCGAAGAAGCGGCGCTTGTCGTCCTTGCGGACGCGGTATTGGCGGTATCTGGCGTCGGCGCGGGCGTCCACCCCCTTGGGCTTGTGGATGACGACGGGGTCGGGGGAGAAGGCGGCGCGGTTCCCCGCGAGCTTGAAGTCGAAGAACCACGAGAAGTGCTCGTAGGCGACCTTTATCTCCTCGTCCCACGGGACGGCCCTCACCTTCTCGGTCCTCGCGACGAAGTAGTTGAACGTGATGTCGGCGGGCATGAAGCGCAGGCCGCTTTTGCTGTCTGTCTTGGCGTCCTCCGGGTCGAGGGCGTGGCTCACCATCCTGCGCGGCGGGCCCTCGACGAGCTCGCTGTAGCCCTGGTAGTCGCGCAGTTTCCCGTTCTCGGTTATGCGCCCGCCGATCAGGTCGAACTTGCGGCGGGAGCGCAGGAACGCGGCCATGTCGTCGGCGCGCGCGCCGGCGTCGTAGAGGAAGTCGTCGTCGCCCACGAGGACGAACTCGGTCTCCGCCAGCGACACGAGCCTGTTGCGCGCGCGGCAAACTCCGGAGTCGAAGGGCAGGACGACGTAGCGGGCCCCGACCTCGGCGCAGGCGGAGCGCAGGCGGGCGTCAATCTCCCCGTTCTCCCCGACGATGACGCGGATGTCGGGGTAGCACGCGCGGAGCGAGCGGATGCAGGCCTCGGTGAAGCCGGGGCGGAGGAACGAT
>JBBABD010000054.1 GCA_041657845.1 Parcubacteria group bacterium | reverse complement strand
TCAGGCGTAAAGGATATGGAGGATATTTGATGTGGTCCCAAGAGGAAAATAGTTTCATTCTGTATACCAGCAAAAGAATGGATGAAGATTCAGTTCCGGGAGGTTTTCCGCAAGGGGAAATTATGCGCGGGCATATGTTGGTTAAAGGTTTTAGCGATTCTGAGCCACTGCGGATAAAAATGGAAGATATTTTTTCCAAGCTCGCAGGGAAGAAATTCGAATTTGAAAAAAAGCTGGAGAAAAAATTGGACATTGAATTTAAAGGGAAAGAAATGGCCAGTCTTATTTATAAAGGAAATTTAACAGAAGATGTTTTGAAAAAAGCCGTCAAGAATTCGAATATTTCCTTGAAGAGGCTGCTTGATGAAATCACGAGCCAGTTGAATCATAAAGTTGAAAAATTGATCAAAGAAAAAGTGAAAGAATTGCCGAAAGGAAGAGACGGGGTTCCTGGAAGAAACCGTATTGCTATGGAAGTATTGTTTGAATATCAAAAAACGAAAACTGGCAACGGAAAAATCCCATCGCAACCCGCTGGAGCGCCGCCGCTACAGCCAATAACACCGTAAAAGTTGGGAAAATGAAGAAAAATTTGTAGAGACCCTTTGCAGTCATAATGATGCAGAGGGTTTTATTATTTCAGAAGCTATTTTCTGTTTAAATTTTTTGTTAATTAACAATTTTTGTTGTATAATTTAAGATAGATTTGACCTGATATTTCACGTAATTTTTTATTGCATAAAAATAAAAAAAATTTTAAATTAAACAATATGAGTTTTGGAGATTCATTAAAAGTCTTTGAAAAAGACATTGACCAAGAAAGCAAACGATTGAAAGAAATAAAAAAACAAGAAGATGCAGAGGCGGCAAAAAAATATTCCAACAATGGAGCCGATGATGAATTGCCCACAACGGAAACGGTCACTCTGAAAAATCGCGATTTTTCCGAGGAAGAAATGGAGCTTCATAATGCCAGAAATGGAATAGTTGGTGCGGCTGTAATGGCTGAAGGCTCAAAAGAAATTAGCGATGATTTTGAAAAGGATTATGGAAAAAAGAAGGAAAAAACAGAAGAAAATGACGCAGAAAAAATTGAAAAAGATCTGATGGAAGATTTGGGAGGAAAAAAGTTTGGAGAAAAGGAAAAGAATTTGGAAAATTTAGAAAAAGAGCTGGAAACCGCCAGAAAAGAATACGCGGAAATGTATTTCAAAAAAAAGAGCATGTGGAAACAGGTACGAAATTTCTTTACCAGTGAAGGGCGGGCGGGGAGAAAGGCTGACCAATGGGAACGTAATCAGGAAATGGAGGAACTTAAACAATATCATACTAGAGAACTAAGAAAACTGGAAAACAATCTTTTGATTGAAGGAAAAAACAAGAAAGAGGTAAAAGCGGAAATAAAAAAACAGCAGGAAAAAAATGCCAAGGAACTGGCAATTCAAAGTGGAAGAGAAACGATCAATACGAAAGGCGTGATTATAACCGAAGGAGGAAATAAGGCGGCGGTAATTGATGACCAGGATGTTGTATATATGGAAGCGCTTTATGAGAACAGCCTCATTGATTACAAAACCGAATTATTGGAAAACATACGGGCTAAGGGGCTTTCGGGAGACGCGCTGAATAAAGAATTAGCAGAAGCGCTAAAATTTTTCAATTTTGATGAAACTGCCAATTTGTATGACGCAAAAACGGAAGCCAGAACGGATTTGGTCGCCAAAGAAAATCCGGTTTGGGATAAAATAAACAAAAAAAGAGCCGAGGTTATTAATTGGTATATCAAGCTTCCGACATATCAAAAAATACTGATAGCAGGAGGATTAGGAATTGGAGCGGCGAGCGCTTCTTATGCAGGAGCCGCTGTCGCGGGCTCATGTCTTGTTTTGAATATGGCGAGAAGATTTCTAACCGGATCCGCTTCAGCAATCGGCGCGGAAGCGATGTCTGAAAAGATAGCGGAAAAACACAGAGAGAAGAAATCCGGCCAAGAAATGGATGATATCATGAAAAACATGAAAGAAAAAACTGATGATAAAAAATTCGAAGAATTTAATTCTCTTTTAAAAGATCAGATATTTAAAGTAAATGAAAAATTTGAGAAAAGAAATATCGGTTCTGGTTTCAGAAAAGGCGGAGCGATTGTGTTTGGAGCTTTGATGGCCGGTCCGGTTATGAGCAAATTATTTCATTTGCTAAGCGAAAAAACCGGTGCTAGTGATTTTGTCAAAGAGAAGGCGGCCGATGTGATGAAAAGTGATATAGTAAGAGATTTTATGCAAAAACACGGCTTTGAGAGGTTCACCATTGTTGATAACTCAGCATTGCATTCTACAGCCACTATGCCAGAAAATCCTTCTGCGTCCGGAGTCGAACATACTATAGGAAAAGCGGGAGAAATACTGAAGGTTGAAGGTCATGAAAGCAGTCTGGAAAAAACTTTGATAGATCATTTAAAAGAATCAGGAATGAACGCGGAAGAAGCTGGAAGAAAAGCGCATTTGATGGCAGAAAAATATGTAGAAAGCCTTGAAAATCCTAATATTCAACAAGGAAATCTTATTCACGAAGGCGCGGGAATTCAACTTGATCCAAGCGGAGAAAAGATAATAGGGATAACAGATCCAAATTTTGGCGATCTTCCCGAGCATCATCCTTCCGGCGCTTCCCATATCGAAAATCCAACAGAACAAAATCCCGAAGGAAGAGCACCAAGATCCTTCGCGCCTCCTCAAGAAGCATTGGACGAGCGAACAGGAGCTAGCGTGCAAGAACCGCAATTTGAGGAGAAAACGGATGTTTCCGATGAGTATACTCAAACGGTAGATGAAATGCACAATCGGGACGTGAACAGAATTGGAGAGATAGATAATGAAATAAAAGAATTAGACCAACAGCCCTCATCCAGAATCGAGAATTATTATTGGAAACAGGATTTGCTAAAAGAAAGGGGACTGCTTAGCAATAATATACAAGATTATTCGAGCTATAAAGAAATTGCAGTGGATAACTGGAAGAATCTTACAGATGGAAATAAAACCGAATGGGACAATCTCAAGGGCTTAAAGCTCAAAGATGCCTTGCAAGCGGAAAATATTGGCGATAAAACCAAATTAAAATTGCAAGATTTGCAAGAATATAGTGAAAACATTAAAGGAGGAAAAATTAAAAGAGGAGAAACCGTTGCTAAGTGGACATTGAGATTGTCAAAACTGATATTTGAATCTAAAAAATAATTTATTATTAGGAACAACAATATGGATCAAGATCAAATTAAAAAAACATTAATGGAAGAATTGGGACTTTCCGATCTTCCGCAGGACAAGCAAGAAGAGCTGGTAATTAAAATGACCGAAGTTCTACTCAAGAGAATATTTTTGGAAACGATGGAAAAATTGGATGATTCGGGAAAAGGCGAATATCAAAAATTAGTTGAAAGCGGAGAAGCAACTCCGGAACAAATGGAAGAATTTCTGAAGTCAAAAATTGCCAATTACGACGAACTGGTGCAAAAAGTGGTGGATGAATTTAAGGAGGAAATGAAAAGCGGTATAAATCACTAAACAATCGCGAAAATAATCTCGAAAAATCACGAAATTTTTTATGGCGAAATTAATTTATCCTGAATTGAGCTATAAAATAGTAGCTGCCTTATATGAGGTTCAAAAAAATCTAGGAGGCGGATATCAAGAAAAATACTATCAAAAAGCATTAGCCAAAGAGTTCAATATTAAAAAAATAAAATATACCGGACAATTGCCTATCGAGTTAAGATATAAAGACGAAAGCTTAGGAAGATATTTTTTGGATTTTCTGATAGAAGATAAAATAGTTTTAGAAATTAAATCAGATTCAAAATTTTATATTAGGGA
>JBBABD010000053.1 GCA_041657845.1 Parcubacteria group bacterium | reverse complement strand
ACATCATCAAAAGTCAATTTAGAACTCCACTCGCTATTATATTTAACTACGGCTGGATTTTCTCCGTCAAATTTCAAATATCCGGAAGCTTGTTTTTGATAATTTTTGCTGTTTTCCAAAGCTTCTTCCCGCGTTAGTTTTTTTCGAGTAGCGCTTTTATCAGTCGGATCGCCAATCATTCCGGTAAAATCGCCAATCAGAAAAATAATCTCGTGTCCCAATTTTTGAAATTGTCCGAGCTTGTTAATGGAAATAGCATTTCCAATGTGAAGCGCTTTGGCTGTTGGATCATAGCCGCAATACAGTCGTATTCTTTTCCCTGACATTAAAACTTTTTTAAGTTCTTCTCGGCTAGGAAAAATATTTTCTACTCCTCGAGTCAAAACTTCGTCTATTGATTTTTCATCGGTAATTACTTTTGGCATATTTTTATGATATCAATTATTTAACATTTCCGCAAATTTGTTGATTTTTTAGGGAGGCAGAAGAGATGAATGCAATCATCTCTCCTGCCTGTTTTTTGCTATATTAGCACCATCTCTCCGCTCTGTCTCTTTTTCACAGAAATCTTTTTTCCACCGGAACATTTAAAGTTTCTAAATGATCCGGCTCTCAGATTCTCTTTTCCTCTTTGCACCTCTTTACATTTTTTACAATTCCCGTCACACCTTCTGGCCATAACCAACCCTCCCTTCAAGTTTTTTGATTTCCAGGGCTTCATTGACCCTTTTCAATAATTCGACATTACCTCCCCTTCCTAATTCTTCACAGCTATTCTTTATCTTCATAAGATTTTCTACGGTGTGTCCTAGTATGCCTTCTTCTCCACTTTTTTTTGTAATCACAATCCACCCCCTTTGTTTTTTTAAATTACTTCAGGAAACGTTGTCCTGAAAAAACAAAAAAACCTTCCTTTTGGGAAAGTTAGTTGGAATCTTTATCTGAACCTTGTTTTATTCGTTACCAACAAAAACTAACTTTCCCATCGAAAGCTCCATAAACCAGAAATAAAAATATTGTCGCAACTGATTCATTTTGGAAAGTTAATTTTTTTTAGTACTTTAAATATAGCATACCCGAAATTTATGTCAATAAAAAAAGGCGGAAAGCTTTCCGCCTAAAGCTTGCTGGGTTTCCAGCAATACTCCTCTAGCTAAAAACCAAGTAGTAATCATAACCATCGATTTTACCAAAAACTATCCTTCCGTCTGATTCTTTCGTCAAGTTAAGATACCTTCCAAATACTCTAGCGTCTTTTGCCCCCCATTTTTCTCCTTTAGCAATCAGCTCCTCTATCTCTTTCGAGCTTTTCAAAATACGCATTATACCCCTCCTCTTTTTTAATGGTTTGTTTTGCTATTATCGAAACTTTTATTCATTGAATATTTTAAAGCCCCAATCTTCTTTTGGCCTCTTCGACTTGGCTTGCCGACATTTGTCCGGAAGCTTTCATTTGTTCCATTGCTTCTAAAATCTTGTCTTTGTTTTTGGAAATATTTTCCGGCGTCATTATTTTCTTCATCATTTTTTCTCTTTGTTCGGGGCTCATTGACATCATTTTTTTCATTGCCAAACGCTGGACAAAGCCCATATTTTGAGTATTATCTTTATCATCAGAGCCGTTATTGCTGGAAGATGTTTTTTTGAATGGATTCCACATAAATTTAGTTTTATAAATTATAGTTTTTGGTACTAAGCTTTTTTAATTTCATTTTATAACTTGTCACCAAAAGCGCTGAAGCGACAAAAATTGATGAATAGGTTCCGAAGAATATTCCAACTAAAAGCGCGATAGAAAAAAATCTGATTGATTCTCCTCCGAAAATTGTGATTGCCAGAAGTACAATGAGCACAGTAAACGAGGTATTGATCGAACGGGCCATAGTTTCATTCAAGGATTTGTTAACTACATCCTCGAATTCATCTTTCTTTCCGGATTTCAAAAGATTCTCTTTAATTCTGTCATACACAACAATCGTATCATGAACAGAAAATCCAAGAATAGTCAGAAGCGCCGCAACAAAAGGCACACCGACTTCAACCCCGTGGAATTTTCCCAGAAACACAAAAACTCCGGTCGTAATTAAAACATCATGCACGAGAGCCACCACCGCTCCGACTCCGTATTGCCAGGAAGGAACCGGGCGGGAAACCTTGCGAAATGCCCAGGCAATGAAAATTCCAATTCCAATATTAGCCAGAATAATAGCCAGAAGAGCATTTCTTTTGATTTGATCGGAAACAGATGCTCCGGTAAATTCAGTTCGAAGCTCTTTGTAATTCGCATCCAACTCTTTGAGTTTTTCTCGCACGCTGTTGTTCAAAACCTCGTCGGAAGATCCATAGTTTATGGCAATGGAATTATTTTGTGATTTTTGAATGGAAAGTTCTTTGAGATTTAAATCTTTTAAGCTATTTTGAACTTGTCCGATAGATTCCTCCTGGCTAAACTCAATATTCATTCTTGTTCCTCCGGTAAAATCTTTTCCCAGTCTAAGCCCCCACATTATAAGCATAATCAAACTGGCCGTTGTTATGGTAAGCGAAAAAGCGTAAAAATACTTTCTTTTGTCTATAATATTAATCATATGCATTATTCTTCTTTATTTTTCTTATTTCTCATCACCAGCCACATTCTTTCTTCCAGCCAATGCGTACCGATGAATCGGAGGGTGGTTCTGACAATCACAATTGCAGTGAACAATGAAACTAAAACACCAAGAATCAAAGTGACAGCAAATCCCTTAATGAATCCGGTTCCGAAAAGTATCAAAATGAGTGAGGTAATGATGGTGGAAAGATTTCCATCCCGAATTGAGGTCCAAGCGCGCCGGAATCCTTCTTCAATAGCGCTGGAAATATTTCTTCCTCTTCTGATTTCCTCTTTGGTTCTTTCAAATATCAAAATATTAGCATCGACTGCCATACCGATTGAAAGTATGATTCCCGCAATGCCTGATAAAGTCAATGTTATTTGCCATGGCGAATAAGCGGAAAGTTTAATAATTGAAATCATAAAAGCCGTATAGGTTATCAAAGCCAGCGATGCAATTACTCCTAGAAATCGATAATAAATTATCATAAAGACCATCACTGCCAAAAGGCCGATTATTCCGGCGATCAAGCTTTTACGCAACGACTCAGCTCCCAGGATGGAATCAATACTTTCCTGCCCATCCAAAGTAAGCTTGACCGGTAAAGCTCCTTCGTTGAGTCTTTGAGCTAATTCTTTTGCTTCATCCAATGTAAAACTTCCGGTTATTACGGCATCTCCAGTAGTAATTTCTGATTGTACTCTCGGAGCGCTAACAATTTGGCCATCCAAGTAAATAGCAACTGTTTTTTGTAAATTCTTCTTGGTAATATCGGCAAATAACTTTGTTCCTTCGGCATCAAATTTTATGGAAATTTGCGGTTCAGAAAGTCCCTGATTTTGAAAAGTTACCGAGGCACTTTTCAAGTTTTTTCCGGAAAGTCCGGTTGAAACATATTGTTGCTGAGGTTTGTTTCCCGGATCCTGGCTATTTTCGTTGGCAAGTTTTGCAAAATCTTCTCCAGCAAGAGCTTGCTTCAATATTTCTTCCGCTTTTGCCTTATTTTGACTATTTATATCATCTACCATTTCCTGAGTTGCATTCTCATCAGATTGCTGTTTGCCAAATAAAATATGGGCGGAATGAACCTCCAAATTATCTCCCTCTCCTCGCGATTCGATGAATTTTATAATATGCCATCCATATTGGCTTTCCACGAGTTGCGGATAAACCTCGCCGTCTTTAAGTTTTCCGCTAAACAAAACATCATCAAATTCCGCCACGAAAGTTCCCTTTTTGACAAAGCCCAAATCCCCTCCGTTTCCTTGAGTTGTTTGAATAGAAGCGCCTTCCTCCTTAAATTCCAAAAATGGAGTATCCTGAATTCTTTTTTTCGCTTCTTCGATGTCCTTTATTCCGGGAAGTTCAACGACAATGTAATCATTTGTGCCATAATGCGAGGTTTGAATTAAAGGTTCTCCGACGCCAAAAGCATTTATTCTTCTTTCAATCACATCCTGAGCTCCTTGAAGCGCTTCGGATTTTTTGGCGCTATCTACGTTTGAAGTATCGGCTTTATATTCCAAATGGATGCCTCCCTGAAGATCTAACCCCAAATTAACCTTAGTTTTATTAAAAAAATTATAAGC
>JBBABD010000052.1 GCA_041657845.1 Parcubacteria group bacterium | reverse complement strand
ACGTGGTAAGTTATATACAAAATGTTTTGAGTAAGAAAAAACTGCTTCTTCCCTGAAAATATCCATTTTTGAGTCATTCATGGCTAATTCCACCATTTCAATCTTTTGTTTGATTTGAGGTAATTCTTTTTTGAAATCTTCATCTGGTAATATTCCTTGTGCATTTTTCCTGATAATATTTTTTCTGTAATCCTCAAGTTCGTTATATTGCTTTTTATACTTTAAATATTCCAGGTTAACTTCCTTGAACTTTTTCTCTGAAATTTGAATGACAGTTTTCCAGAAATCTTCCAGGTATTGTTCTTTTGGTATAATTGCAGACAGATATTGTATAAAGTCGTCTTCCAGAACCGCCTTCTTAACGCCTCGCTTGTGAATATGCTGTCCTGGCTTAGTGCAATGATAGTAAGCATGTTTCTCTTTATTTCTTGAAGTTGACCAACTAGCGGTATAAAAATGACTACAATCACCACAGCGAACGGTGCCTTTTAGGGGAAAATCTGGATTGATAATCCTTTTAGGTATAAAATTCCCCATACCCTTACCCTTCATAATTTCCTGAACCTTGGCAAATTCTTGTTTAGAAATCATTGCTCCGTGCAGTCCGCTATGTTCTGAACCATCCCAAGGGTCAGTGAGAATGCCACAATAGAACTTGTTGGAAAGAATATACTGCATTTTTTGCGGATATAATTTAAGTGCTGGTGACATTTTGTCCAATTTTCTCGTCAATTCTGCAATGGAATAATTTCCTGTTAAATAGAGTTGAAAGCCCTTTCTAACAATATCAAAAAATTCTGGGTGAGGAATGTCAGCAATTTGTTTTTTTTCTTTGGCGCCCAGTTTTTTAAAAGACATATACCCCACAGGTATTTGCAATGGCCAAATTCCAGCTTTGATTTTCTTTTTCATGCCGTTAACACATCTTTCCCTGCGTAAGTCGTTGTCAAATTGATAAACAGAAGCAAGTATGTTTTCCAGTAATTGTCCTGAAACTGTATCGTCAGTAGGGTCGGTAACAGATTTAACGGTTATACCTAAACCTGCAAATTCCTTCCTTAGCCACAAATGGTCTTGCATGTTTCTTGCAAACCTGTCAAATCTGTAAACAATAATATGGGAAATTTTTCCCTTATTCTTCTTACAGTAAGCTAACATGTTTTGAAGCTCTGTTCTGTCTATCACTTTTGCGCTTTCTCCTTCTTCAACAAAAATTTTGTCTATTTCAATTCCTTCTCTTTCGCAATAGGCAACACAACCTTCTTTTTGAGAGCCTAAACTTGTTCCCTCAACTTGTCCCTTGGAGGAAACACGGGTATATACAACGGCTCGGAAATTTAATTTTCCTTCTCTGTTTCTTTGCATTTTTTTAGCTTTTTACTCTTAACTTTTTCTTCTTCGATATATTTGTCTAGCGTAATATCCGCCAGCTCACCTAGAGCGATTTTAGCTTCTTCCGCTTCGTTTAAATTGTCGCCTTGTTCTTCTTTTTTCATGGTTCCATTATACGCTTGGAAAAAGGAGTGGGCAACCATTTTTTAGCAAGCTAAACTGGACAATTTTAAACAACTTTTAGAATAGCTTACCTGATATTCTCACTATACAGACTTATTGTTCCAGATTTTATACAATTTATCTGACTATAAAGACTTATTGTTTGAAAAGTGATGTTTTTGACAATTGTGATAGACAGAAGCTGAAAAGTATGCTACAATGGACTTGTAAAAAGTTTAACAAAGCTCTAAGCAACTTAACTAATAAGAAGAATAAAAATATGAAAGAGCCAACAATGCCAACAGGCGTGCCAACGCCTGAAAAAAAAGAAGAGAAGTTAGTTTTGCGCCAAACCAAAGGTGGCGCATATAGTTCATTTCCAGAAGTAAACGATGTGTTAAACGAAATGGGTCTTGCAGAAATTGACAAATCTATATTCTTGTATGACCAAACGATTGGTGGCGCATACAACTCTAAACCAAGCGTGGAAGACGTTTATAACCTATTACATGGAAACCTTAGGTCATGGCAAGAATCTGAGCAAGGAGCTATGGATAATGGTCATGGAGAGTATGTTGGCAATGTAGAGGCGGCAGTAGAATTTTGCAAACAAAACAATATTTCGGAGGTGGGTGATATACAAAAAATGCTTGATAATGCACAGCAGGATATTTCATGGAGAGAGGATGCTCATAGTCGTGGACACGGAGAATATGTAAGCAATGTTGAAGCAGCCGCTGAATATTGTAAATCTAAGGGAGCAAAAAGCCATGAAGATGTAGAAAGATTATTAAAAGAAGCTGAAATCGAAGAACGATAAAAAATAATTTATCCCAAATAAACAAATCTGAAAAATCCGCCAATTAGGAAACGAATGGCGGATTTTTTTATGGTTATAACCAATTTAAATAACAATATGTCTTTATGGCCATTGGAATCAGTCCGTTATGAAAGCATATGATTTACATGTAAAAAAAGATTTTCAAGGAAACATATACACCCAGCATATAGCTGAAGAAGTGGAGAATTGACGTAGGACGCTTTAGGATACTTTTAACATGGAATTTAACGCTAAAAGTTTTCCAACTCACCACACGTTAATTTTTGCATAGTAGAGTTAATATGGAAGACTGAAGAGAAAGAAAAAGAAAAAAAGAAGCAAAAAAAGAAAAAGAAACAACAAGACTACTGCTGAAACAAAGAGAGAGCCAAAAGCAATCACTTACGCTTGCTTTTTGGCTCTCCGTGAGATAAACAAAGCTAGTTCCAATCCAACGCTTTAGAAGAAATGCAGATAAAATGGGCTAATTATGGCTATTGCAATTTTACGCTAAATTTGTTTGAATAGATAAGTGAGCCTGGAATTCAGCCATTTCTTTGAGGAATGCTATAATCTGGTTCCAATATAAACAAACCAAGTCCACAAATAAAAAATCCCCCGGAATGGGGATTTTTGTGTGGGCGTACCAAGATTCGAACTTGGGACCTCGTCATTATCAGTGACGCGCTCTAACCAACTGAGCTATACGCCCAAAATTATTCTTTATAAATAAAAACCAGATATCCGTCTATTATCAATCCCCCGATTCCAATAAGTAGTCTTATGAGTATTCTGAAATCAAAGATTCCATCGATAATATACCAGATTGAATCAAGCGCTAAATAAGGGAAAACTATTATTCCAAGATAATCAAAAAATTTGTATAGGTTATTGATTTTCATTTGGACCGGACAGGACTTGAACCCGCTACCTCCGCAGTGCAAATGCGGCGCTCTACCAGGTGAGCTACCGGCCCAACAAAACAATTTGTTTGCAATGAGTAAAAAATGCGGCGCTCGGACCCTGTCCGCCTTTGGTGGAAGGTGAGCTACCGGCCCATTATAGCAAAAGAGCCATAAAAGGCAATAAAAGCATTATACTACAAAGGAACAATTTGTCTACCCAAGCGCATAAAATAGGACAATTAACGCCGCCAACCCTAGCCGATACCAGAAAAAAGCTGCATAGCTGTATTTCTCAACAAATTTCAAGAGATATTTAATCGCCAAATAGCCGCTTAGCGCTGAAAAAAATACTCCAAAAATAATTCCAAGATCAAAACCTTCGGAAAATAATTCAGGTAATTTTAGAAAAGCCGCTCCAAAAATTATTGGCGTGGAAAGCAAAAAAGAAAACCGAGCAGCGTCCACTCTGTTTAACCCCCTGAATAATCCGGCAGTTATGGTTGCTCCTGAACGGGAAACTCCAGGAATAATGGCTGCTGCTTGAGAAAATCCGATTACAATCGAATCCCAAATGCCAATACTGCTAATGTTCTTTTTGTGCTTCAAGTATTTATCTGACAAAAATAATATCAATCCAAAAAAACTCAAAGCAAGAGCGATTAACAAGGGATTTCGAAAAACTGTTTCCGCTTTATCCTCAAATAAAAAACCGAATATAACTCCTGGTATGGTTGCAATAACTATCAGCCACAGAATATTTTTATTATTCAAATAACTATCTGTTTCATATTTAATAACCTTCGAACCAGAAAGTGCCAACTTGATTATTACTATCCAGTCTTTCCCAAAAAATATCACTAGCGCTATTAATGTTCCCAAATGAAGCGCTATGTCAAAAGCCAAGCCAGGATCTTTCCATCCGGTAAAATATGGCACTAGCACCAGATGCGCCGTCGAAGAAATCGGCAAAAATTCTCCCAGCCCCTGAACAATACCCAAAATTATTGATTGAAAAATATCCATACCCTAGAAATA
>JBBABD010000051.1 GCA_041657845.1 Parcubacteria group bacterium | reverse complement strand
GATTTTTAGTTATTTAAAAATTTAATAAAAGAAGGAGGTGAAAGTAGATGTTCTGTAATAGCAGTAAAAATAAAAAAGGAGGAATTTATGGAAACAAGAGATTATGTCAGAAAAGTTATTAAGTTTGAAAAACTGAGTAGATTTTTTCAGGGAAATCCAAATGGCATTGTTCCTGTGGCAGTGCAGGATTATCTGTCAGGTAAAATACTGATGATAGCTCATGCCGACGTTAGTGCGATTATTTATTCGCTTGAAAACAAAGTAGCAGCATTCTGGTCAGTTTCAAGAAATGAATTTTGGATTAAGGGTAATACGTCGGGAAATTTTCTTGATGTTGTTGCAATACTTGTGGATTGCGAGTATTCATCTCTTGTCTATCTTGTTAATCCGAGAACTGAAGGTGTATGTCACAAGAAAATGCGTTCAGGTAAAAATCGTAAATCTTGTTTTTTCAAGACCATCAAGATGAAAGAGGGTGAGTCTATTGTCTTGAACGCCATTTGATTAATCTAAGGAAGGCAAAACCGCCTTCCTTTTTCTATTCATCTTTTGGGCACTATTTGCAGAATAAAGGCTTGTATTTTTTGTATTATTAAATAAATACAGATTATTTCTATGATAAAGAAAATTATAAGAAAAAAAGAGGAATGGAAAAAGATTTTAACTCCTCTCCAGTATAAAGTAATGGTGGAAAAAGGAACGGAGCCGTCTTTTGATAATGAATATAATAAGCTTGATAAAGACGGGATTTATCATTGTTCCGCTTGCAATCTTCCCCTTTTCAGTTCTAAGGATAAATATAATTCCGGAACAGGATGGCCTAGTTTTACCCAGCCGATTATTCGGGAAAATGTCGAATTAGTGCCAATTGGCGATTATTCTGAGGTTCTCTGTGCGCGTTGTGAGCTTCACCTGGGACATATTTTCAATGACGGGCCAAGTCCAACTGGTAATAGATTTTGCATGAATTCAGTAGCGCTTAAATTTTATCCAGAAAATAAATATTATGCTTGAAACCGCAACATTCGCAGCAGGTTGTTTTTGGGGAGTGGAAAAAATATTCTCTGGTATTAATGGCATAAAAACTACTATTGTGGGCTATACGGGCGGAATCGCTGAGGATCCAAGTTATGAAGATGTAAGTACTGAAAAAACAGAACACGTAGAAGCAGTTCAAATAAAATTCAATCCTGCAATAATTTCTTATGATAAGTTGCTTGAGATTTTCTGGAAAAGTCATGATCCTACAACTCTTAATCGCCAGGGTATGGACATGGGGACTCAATATCGTTCGGTAGTCTTTTATCATTCGCTGAATCAGAAAAAAATATCCGAAGAATCAAAGGAAAAATTAAAGAATATGAAAAAATTTAAAAACCCAATAATTACAGAAATAGTTCCGGCAACAACTTTCTACAAGGCGGAAGAGTATCATCAGAAGTATCTAGATAAAGCATAAAGTTACAGATAAAAATTATTCGTCGCCATGCTCTATTTTGAGATTTGGCTTTTTGAGATAAAGATAGTAAAATAAGCAGACTGGTTAATAAGTTAAAGTAAATCAATATGGAAGAAACAAAAGCATCTTTGCAGGAAGAACAAAAAAAGAAGTTTCTAATAAGCAAAAACGCGATTATTTTTATCGTAGCTCTGGCTTTGCTTATTGCTGTCGGAATTACCTATAAAAGTAAAACCAAAAATGTTTTGAGTCAGGATGCAGTCAAAACAAAGGTGGAAAATTTTGTAAGAGACAATCTGATCCAGCCGGGAGCGGAGTTCAGCATTACTAAAATTGAAAAACAAGGTTCTTTGTATAAAATGACTCTGTCGGTCGGCGGACAAGGACAGGCGCAAGAAATAGAAGCTTACGCAACCAACGATGGAAAGCTTTTCTTCCCGCAGGCTATTGATATGGATGAAAAAAAGGATGAGGCAAATTCTCAAAAAACTCAAGCAGCAACAGAAGCTTCCGTCAAAAATGCTGTTCCGGAAGTGGAACTATTCGTGATGAGCCAATGCCCGTATGGAGTCCAGGCAGAAAAAGGAATCCTGCCGGCAATTCAAAAACTTGGTTCGAAAGTGAATTTTAAACTGAAATTTGTGGATTATATCCTTCATGGACAAAAGGAATTTGATGAAAACCTGAACCAATATTGCATCCAAAAAGAAGAGCCAGGAAAGCTTAGCAATTATTTGAGCTGTTATAATATTTCCGGAGATTCGGCAAAGTGTTCTAATCAAGCTAAGATAAATAAAACAAAAATTACTTCTTGCGTGAACGCGACGGACAAAAGTTTGGGATTGACTGAAAAATTTAAATCCAACTCGCAAAATCCTCCTTTTGGAGTGGATGCGGATTTGAATGAAAAATATGGCGTGCAGGGTTCGCCGACTTTAGTAGTCAATGGAACGGTTATTAACTCCGGGCGTGATTCTGCCAGCTATCTTAAAGCGATTTGTTCTGGATTTGAAAACCAGCCGGCTGAATGCAGCGCGGCATTATCTTCGACCGCTCCGGCTGCCGGATTTGGCGATGGAACAGCTGTGGCAGGCGCCGGAACTGCTTCCTGTGGGAACTAAAATTTCTTGCTTACCCCAGAACCGCCTGAAATAATCTTGGGCGGTTTTTGTTATTGTAAATCATATTCTCTGCTTTTCTTTTGTCGAAAAGAAAAGCAGAAAGAAAAGAAATCGACCGCAAGGCTCGTGCTGGGCAAATTCTGACGCTTGCTTGCTAAAATTTTAGTCTTCGCTCCGCTCCGATACAAAATTTCTTAATGCTCGCAAGCTGGAATTTGCTACGCACTTCGCAAATGCGGAATTTTTTATAACCATTTGATTTTTATATTATCTTCATATAGATTATAAACAGTTGTTTTTATGATATAAACAAGGAGGTAAAAATGAATCTCAAGGATTTTAAGATTTTTAAAGATTCAAAGAAAGGAATTATTTCTCCTATAAATAAGTCTGTCGTTGGGGCAATTGAAAAATTCAATAAACCATACGAAAGAGCTTTGAAAAAAGGAGAAAAAACTCTTCGTTTTCCACAATGGAGCATCTGGAGCAGGTGTCCGAACTGCGGGTCTATTTTCTATTGGGGGTTGTTTGGGGGAAACCATGAACGGAGATGTGCCAAGTGCAAAACTACATATATTTCACGCACTGGCATGGGTTTTCTAAAAAAAGGAGTCATACCGCAGAATTCGTTTTTAAGGTGGAGATGAGGAAAATCAAGGTTGTTTTTTGAGCCTGCTTGGATGCGTCCGGCGGGCTCGAATTTTATTCGAAATGCCCTCTTGACACATTTTTTATAACTGCTAGAATGGATTCACGTGCTAATTTAAGTGTTTAAAAATAAGTAAAAATAATTTGAGAAATCAGATTAAAAAATCGAACAGCAAAAGCGGGTGAAACGTTAGCTTTTTTATTGCCTAACTTTTAATTCGCTTGAGGGCGGATTTTTTGTTTCTCAAAAATTTAGTGCTGAAACCAATTGTTAAGCTAGTAAGCTGATAACGGTTTCCGCATTATCCCGCACTAAATTTTGTACCGGCTGAAGCCGGTTTAGCACCAAAGGTGCTAGTGCAAAATTAGTGCTGGACAAGTTCGAACTTTTACAATCGAATAAAGGTCATCACAAATTTCTTAGTGTTAAAATGTCAGCGGGAATGCCCACTGGGAAAATGAGTGATAGTCAAGCAAAGTCCCGTGGGACATACACTAAGAAAACGAATATTAATACGAAATAAACAAATTTTTTAGTTAAGTTTAGTTTTTGATTCGTTAATTTAGTGTATGCCCTATGGGCAAAAGTAGGTTAAAACAATCTTAAATTATAAGGTAGCGGTTAGGAAATTCTTAACTGCTAATTCTCAAAAAATTAGAAAGGTTACTTTAACGCGTATGGTGGATGCCTTGACTCATGCGAGCGAAGAAGGACGTAGCAGGTTGCGATAATCCTCGGGGAGCTGCCAAGCAAGCTTTGATCCGGGGGTCTCCGAATGCGACAACGCATACCGATTTATCGGTATATCATTAACTGAATTCATAGGTTAATGAAGCAAACCCTGGGAATTGAAACATCTTAGTACCAGGAGGAAAAGAAATCGAAGAGATTCCGTCAGTAGTGGCGAGCGAAAGCGGAACAGCCTTTCAGTCTTTAGCATTAATGTTAATCAAACGTCTCTGGAAAGAGCGGCCAAAGAGGGTGATAGCCCCGTAGGTGAAAACATTTTTGTGGAACTAGGTCTGAGAAAAGTAGGGCGGGACCGGAGAAATCCCGTTTGAAGATGGGAGCACTACACTTCCAAGGCTAAATATTGCATGAGATCGATAGTGAACTAGTACCGTGAGGGAAAGGTGAAAAGCATCCCGGTAAGGGAGATGAAATAGTATCTGAAACCATGCGCTAACAAAGAGTTGGAGCGGTCCCGCTTAGCGGGACCGTGACAGCGTGCTTTTTGTAGAACGAGCCAACGAGTTAGTTCTATACGGTTCGTATAAGGAGCGTGAGCTCTGGATACATAGTGAAAGCGAGCGTTAATAGCGCGTTTATCGTATGGACTAGACCCGAAGCCAGGCGAGCTACATATGAGCAGG
>JBBABD010000050.1 GCA_041657845.1 Parcubacteria group bacterium | reverse complement strand
ACGCCATTCGATGGAAAGATTTTTGCCGAATATGAAAATTTCCCAAATGCACGGAAAGGCCTTGCGAAGAAATATTCCTGGACTGGGCTCAAGAGTTTTTTATGCGCTTTATCATCCTGCAGCCGCACTTTACAATGGAAGTATGCGGACAGTCTTAATTCAAGATTTTAAAAAAATTCCAAAAGTTCTAGAGGCGGTAAAAAAATCAGAAGGTGAAAAAAAAGACGAACCCGCGCCGATTAATGGTAATGAAGACAATCAAGAAACTTTATTTTAAGACAAAAGCGTTCAGTAGAACGCTTTTTAAAAATGTTGTTATTGATTTTCAATCCAATAGGCTGTCAGTATTGTTTTTTCTTCTCCTTCATAAATCTTTAAAACTCTAAACTTGCCCGTTGTCTCATCTTTTTTGTTAGTGAATTCCAGAACAGATATTTTTGCTATTGCCTCTCTTTTGCTATTAATGAGATCAATTGGAGTGTCGAGTGGAAAATTACGATTCCCGATTTTTGAGAATTTGTAAGTTTTTCCTACTTCTAAAGAACTATTTTGGTTTATTTTGAGTACCCAGTTAAATTTGATTGGAAATCCCATAAGCTCTCCTTTGATAAATATTTTTGTGCCGCGGGCGAGACTCGAACTCGCACGGTATTGCTACCGAGGGATTTTAAGTCCCTTGTGTCTACCAGTTTCACCACCGCGGCATTTTCTAATTGTGAGGTTCGGAGTAGATTAGCACTTCTGTAGAAGGTTTTGTCTGGCTTCGCCAGATCTAGCGTAGCTAGATAGACCATTCTTGAGGTCGCGGCCGGAATTGAACCGGCGTACTTGGTTTTGCAGACCAATGCGTAACCACTCCGCCACGCGACCATAAATTATTTTAATGAATGCTTTAACCTTTCTTTTAATAAGTCTCTTTGTTGGTGCGTTTTTAGAAAGTATTCTCTTTTGGTAGCATCCCATTTATCTTTGTATGCTTCGTAATAAACTAATTCAAAAGGAATTCTGGACTTAGTTGATTTTACCTTTCCCAAATTGTGTTCATTGAATCTGGATTTCAAATCCGTGCTATATCCTATATAGATTTTGTTATCTCGCTTGCTTTTTAAGACATAAACATAATACATACGCATAAGATGTTTTGTCTGGCTTTGCCAGATCTAGCGTAGCTAGACAGACCCGTGCCTAACCGCTCGGCCACGCGACCATTTCAGATACAAAATCATATTAACAAAGTAAACAACCAGCGTCAATTTCCAACGCAAAAAGTGCCTCGATAAATCGAGGCACTTTTTTACTCAACTACTTCCGCTAAGAGATTTTTTCTTCCGAAAGCGAAAGCTTCTTTTTTGGTTTCTACATAAATGTCAAAGTGATTCCCCTTGATCGCTCCCCCACGATCTTCACAAACCAGAGTTCCAACTCCTTCAATTTGGATTTTTGTTCCAAAAGGAAAGGCTGGAGGGCAAGCTAAGGTTCTATTTTCTTTCACTTTGATCCCGCTGGCGGTAATTCCATCACTTTTTCCACATTCATCAGCCGCAGCAGTATAAGCAGAAGCATTGATAGTAAATTTTTCCTCAGGAAGGTTTTCCCACATTTTTTCCTGTTTTTCCTTCCATTTGGCAATAATTTTCTCATTTTTCAATTCTTCTTCACTTTTATTTATTGAAGATTCTTTTTTTGTCTCAGATTCTTCTATTTTTGTATTAGTATTTACTGTTTCCTTTGCCTCGGCAGGCGGCATAGAAGCCACGCTTACCAGAAAAGGCAAAGCCGCAACAATACTAATAATATCCATTGTTTTAGCTTAAATTGTTAGCTAGTTTTAATGTGCTAGGCTGGCAAAATGTTTATCTGCCAATAATGCAGGTCAATTTTTACCAACCATCTATTGTAGCAAAATTTAAGCCAAAAGTCAAACCTGGAAACTAAAAATAGGCCCAAACAAGCCATTTTTGAGAAGGCATTTTTTCGGAATAACAAAAAAACAGCTTAAAAAAGCCATTTTTCAAAAAGATTCTTTTTAGAGCGAGTGAGCGGAATCGGACCGCCGTCTAAACCTTGGGAAGGTCTCATTCTGCCATTGAACTACACTCGCAGGGCATGAAGTTAAATAATTTGGAGCTGGCTAGCTAATATGATTAGAACTGGACTTAAGGATGAATCCTTCATAACTTAATATTAATAATTTGTCATCCTAGTCTCATTGCGCCGTTAAGTCAGTCTCGGATTTTATATCCATGGCGCTTTGTAAATTTCTTTCAAACACGGCTGCGGAAGCAGCGATTATTGTAGAGACAAAAATCAGAAAAAGGCTAACAGCAACACCGCCCGCAATATCATCTTCGGGCCGAACTATAAATAGATAGACTAATGGCACTGCAATCAAAGCAACAAGGACTATCGCACAAAATTTTATAGTCCGCAGAGCTTTTATGGTAGCTTGTGAAAATAACTTATTTTGTCTGGCATATCGGAGTATCTTGAGTGCCTGATAGAGCACCACAAAAAACGGGATGGACGCTATATATGCATAAGCCAGAAAAGGATCTTTGAAGTAAATTTCAAAGAGCGTGGCGTGCGCGTTCCTACTCTCAATATGGGGCTCCCAAAGCATGAGAACAATAGTGATAATGCCAATCAGCACAACAGATCTCTGAAGAAATATTGTAGAACTTCGCTTGAAAATTGACCTGTGATCCATTCGTTTATTTATGAATTACTTATAAATTATAGCATAGTTCTAACCTAAATTTTAGGATACTAAAAACAGGCTTTTTCCAAAGCTTGTTTTTGCTGGAGCAGTTTAGTTAATGCCGTGAGAACTAGGTTTATGACTAAAAGCTTTGCTTAAAAAAGAGCCAGAGGTAATAAAACCCTCTGGCCTTGTGACTTACGCCGCCAGAATATATTCATTTCTGGCATTTGAAGTCTATGATGTATGTTCCTTGTGAAAACATTACATCAAGATACTGATACTTGAAGGAGCAGTGCTTGTTTTTTGAAAAAACCTGTCCTCCATAAACGCCCTTGAACGTTATGAGTCGACCATCGTCGAACTCGATTGTTGTATAGCTATTCGATGTATCGACTTTTACATCCTTTACGACTCCCGAAATCTCCTTTACGGGATATTCAGTTTTTGCGAAGACAGCCGAACTGCACGCAAGGAAAAACACACTACAAAGAACTGCTACGATGATTTTTTTCATTGCACTTCCTCCTTTTGGTTTTGTGATCAAACAATTCCGAACTAACTGAATATAGTATATTAAAATATTACTTTTGTCAAGACGTAGTTCTAACTTAACTCTTGGGTACAAAAAAACAGACCCACATTAGGCCTGTTTTTCCATGGAGCGGGTAACGGGAATCGAACCCGTCTCTCGTCCTTGGCAAGGACGTATAATAGCCACTATACGATACCCGCTTGGCGGGCCAAGCCCGTTTAGCGTAATTTAGTGGGACCGGCTGGGATCGGACCAGCGACCAAACGATTATGAGTCGTCCGCTCTACCACTGAGCTACGGTCCCGAATTCCGCAAACGGAATTTTTATTTGTGCCGAAGGGCAGAATTGAACTGCCGACGCAAGGCCCTGTATTGTGCAAGCAAATACAGGGTAAAATTTTCAGCTTGCCCCATACTAAATTTGCCTTTTGTGCCGGACCCCAGAATTGAACTGGGGACGCAAGGATTTTCAGTCCTTCGCTCTACCACTGAGCTAGTCCGGCAAATTTTAGTGTGGGGTCCTTCGCTCTACCACTGAGCTACTTCGGCGGACTTAATTATTCTTTAAAAATTAGCTATTTTTATATTTTTCTTCGCTCGGACCCTGTCCGCCTCTGGCGGGACTGAGCTACTTCGGCTTTTTTATATTATAACACGAAGAGTGGACGATGTAGGATTCGAACCTACGACCTTCTCGGTGTAAACGAGACGCTCTAACCAACTGAGCCAATCGTCCAAAGATGTGCGAACGAGAGGACTTGAACCTCCACGGGATTGCTCCCATCCCGCCTTGGCGGGACGCGTCTTTTATCAAAACAAACTTAGGTGCGAACGAGAGGACTTGAACCTCCACGGGATTGCTCCCACATGCACCTCAAGCATGCGCGTATACCAGTTCCGCCACGTCCGCATTTTTTGTTTTGATAAAAGACCAGTTCCGCCACGTCCGCTTGCTGATTGCTATTTTTCAGCTTCTTCTGCTTTTTCTTCAGTTGCTTTTGGAGTTTCAGGAATTTCTTCTGCTTTGGCAAATTCAGAAAGATCTTTGTATTTCATCTTCAGGGATTTTACGGATTTTTCTCTGATATAATACAATTTCGCTCTTCTCACCTTAGCTCTTTTAACTAAAACTATTTTTCCGATGTTTGGAGAAAACAAAGGAAGGATTAATTCTGAGCCCACTCCATGGGAAACTTTTCGCACTGTTATCATTGGAGAGGAGCTTTGCTTTCCTTTAATAGCAATAACAATTCCCTCAAAAATCTGGGAAATTTCCTTTGTTCCTTCTTTTATTTTTCGAGTAATTTTGACAATATCTCCAGCGCGAAGGTCTGGAAGCTTCTTGCCTCTTTGGCTTAAATTGAATTCTATAAT
>JBBABD010000049.1 GCA_041657845.1 Parcubacteria group bacterium | reverse complement strand
GTTGGGCGGGTTGCGTCCCGCTCACGCTCGGCAAAATCCGCGAACAGGTAATTTCCGAGCGCGACTCGCTCGCTAAAGCCTTCGCCCTATGACCTGCGCCTGTTTCCTCCGCCTCGTCGCCCGCGTCCGAAACGCGCGGTGGCGCATGGACGGCGACATGGTGAGCGTCACCTTCGAAATATGAAGACCTACACCGTCTTCGCCATCGTGGACGCGCGGCCGATGCTCCTGACGCCGACCGGCGACGCCCCGCGCGTCAAGGCCTCCACCCTCCCCGCCGCCTTCCGCCGCGCCGCCGCTCTCGTGAAGGCCAAGTCCCGCCGAGGCTCCAAGCGCTACGTCATCACCCTCCAGGAACTATGAACGCCGTCACCAAGGCCTCGCCCCTCACGCGCGGCCAGTCGCAATACCTCAAGTCGCTCCTGCGCGATCACCACCTCGTCATCGCGAAGGGCAAGCACGACATCGCTTTGGAACATTCCCACAGGGCTCACCAGCTTCTCTGCGAGAGGCTGACCGTCGCCGACGCGCGGACGCTCATCTCCCGCCTCGCCGACATCGGGGAGACGCGCTGGGGGACACGCTACATAGGAGTCGGCCACCGTCAGGCGCACGGGGTGCTCAAGGAGTGGGGCGTCGAGGTCATCAGCGACGAGGAGCTCGCCCACCTCATCGACAGGGTCGAGGGGCGGACAGTAGACCTGCCGTAAAACCCATGTTCACGCCTAAACAGGAAGAGGTAATCGACTTCACCGCCGAAATCTACAAACCCTCAGAAAAACCTATGAACGAAGACACGCAAATTCAGAACGCCACCGCCGCCGACGCCTGGGAACAGATGATCGCCGCGCAGGAGGCAGAGGCAGGGCCGTCCATGCCTACGCCGGCCACGCTCAAGCTCCACGGCAACCTCGGCCAGTTCAACGTCATCCGCCGCGTCGAGAAGGAGAGCCAGTTCTCCAAGGTTATCGGCGACAGCCTCAAGGTCGTCATCCTCGCCGTCCGCTACCTCGCCAAGTGGAAATACGAGGAGAAGGCCCCCGTGTCCGTCATGACCCGCGAGTTCGCCGACTTCAACGACCCCGTGACGCTCCTCACCATCGACAACCTCAACCGCGACAACGAGGCCAGCGAGCGGGTCTACCGCTCCTACGCCGACTTCAAGGCCGACGTCGTGACGACGGACAAGATCACCCAGAAGGTCAAGTCTCCCTTCGACCTATACGTCTCGCTCTACGTCCTCGTCCCCGCGCACCGCGAGGTCTTGACCGACAAGGAGGGCAAGGAGGTCGGCGAGGCCTTCGAGGTTCCCTCCTCCGTCATGCGCCTGCGCGTGAAGGGCGACGGGCGGAGCAACTTCTTCGACGCGAAGCTCCCGCGCGCCGTCTCCTCCGTCGTCGTCGAGGTCGGCGCGGAAAAGAAGGAAAGCCCGCAGAAGGACAAGGACGGCAAGGCGCTCACCTACTTCGCGGCCACCTTCGAGGTCGTCGGCGACGTGCCGACCGACAAGCGTTCCGTCGTCCTCTCCGCAATGAACGACCTCAAGGCGTGGATGGGTTTCTACGAGGCGAAACGCTCCGGCGCGGCCCCCGCGATTGCCGCCTCCGTCGCCCGCCCAGCCCTGCCTCCCGCTACGTCTTCCGACGAGCCGCCGCTTGAGGACATGGAGCCTGACTACACCCGCAAGGACGAGGAGGAAATCAAGATTGAGGACATCCCGTTCTAAATTATGGCCGACACCATCACCGGAAACTGCTGCGAGTGCGGGCTCGAAATCGACTACGACCCGCTCGTCGAGGGCCCTCGCTACTGCGACGACTGCCGCCCATGCGACGACGGCGCCAAACAGGAGGATAAGGCCGTGGTGGCCTTCGAGGTCACGGGACCCACCGCCGAGCTCGTCGAGGTGGCCCGCAAATGCGAGCTTCCCGAGGCGGAGACGAACCACCTCATGGCGCAGTTCAGCGATTACATCGTCGAGGCGTCGAAGCTGTGCGAGGAGGCGAAGGGACTCGTCGTCACCGACGCACGCGACGTCGAGACGATTAAGAAATGCCACAGGATCAGGATGGCGTTGCGCAGGGTCCGCACTGAATCCGAGAAAAACAAGACCGTCCTGAAGGTGAACGTCCTCCGCACCGGCCGCGCCATCGATGGCGCGAACAATATCGTGAAGGCCATCACCGAACCGACCGAGGATTACTGCGAATCGCAGGAGAAGTTCGCCGAGAGGCAGGAGGCCGCGGCCCTCGCCGCCATCAAGGCGGAACGCGACGCCTTCCTTGCCCCCTTCGTCCCGGACATCTCCGTCTACGTGACCGAGAAGATGACGCCGGAGGGGTTCGCCGGGCTGCTGGAGTCCTCCAGGGCGGCCTACGAGGCCCGCGCGGAGGCCGAGCGCGTCGCGGCCGAGAAGGCCGAGGCGGACAGGAAGGCGAAGGAGGAAGAGGACGCCCGCGTCCGCGCCGAGAACGTCCGGCTCAAGGCCGAGGCCGACGAGCGCGAGAGGGAGGCCGCCGCCGCCCGCGCGTCCGCCGCCAAGGCCGAGAAGGAACTTTCCGACCGCAAGGCCGACGAGGAGCGCCGCGAGGCGGAGCGCGTCAAGGCCGAGTCCGACAAGAAATACAAGGACTGGCTCGCCGCCAACAAGTACGACGAGAGGTACGACCGAGTCGTCGTCTCCGGCAACCGCGCCCGCCTCTTCCGCCTCGTCGCCGAAATCGAACTCTAGCCACCGCCCCCATGCCTCCCGAGAAGTCATGCGTAACCGTCTCCCTCGCCGCGACCGTGCGGCGGGGGAGGTCGGGGAGCCTAAACGAAAAAACATGAGCGATAACGACACGGTCAAAATCTTAGACGCCGAAACAGCTAAATCTGATACGCAGGAGAATGAAGATGACTACTTCGCCTTACGCTCGGCGAGTGAAGGAGACGATACGATTCTCCAGGTCCCTTCCGAGATGGTGAAGTTCGAGTCGCGCGCGGGCGGGGCGCTCCGCATGGTGTTCGACTCGCAGGAGAACATCCCCCCGCAACTGCTGTCGTCAATCGTGGAGCACAAGGGCAAGACAGGCTGGCTGTGCTTCCTCCCGTCGAGGGAGGCGAGGCCGGCAATCAATCCCGAGGACGTCGTCGACTTGCCGTCCATCCCGCCGAAGGACGAGGGCGAGAAAAAAACGCCGTCCCAGCGCCTCCACGCCGTCCTGTTCCTGCTCTGGAAGGAGCGGGGGGAGCCGACTAAGACCTTTGACGAATACTACCGCTCCACGATGGAGCAGTTAATCGAGGCTTACAAGGCGAAGTTGCCTAGCCCATGATCATGACCACGAAACCACAGGAGATAACAGGCGAGGGCCTCGCCGCCCTCGACCTCGGCCGTCCCACCGCCAAGTGGAGCATGGAGATGGCGTCGAAGGCCCTGCGGGGCATTCAGCGCGCCCTGACGTCAGGGCAGGGCAGGAGCGAGGTCGCTTCCCTCGTCTACGACGCGCGGGGCCACGTCAAGGACGCCCTCACGGCGGTCAAGAGGTGGAAGCCGGAGACGCGCGAGGAACTGACGCGCCGCGCCGTGCGGCGGGTCGGGAGGGGGCGCGTATGACGCATTGCCCCGTCAGCGAGTGCCGCGCCCCGCTCCCCACGCGGCCGGCGCAGGAATACGCCGAGAGGTGGGGCCGGTGCGAGCAGTGCGACGCCCTCGCCGCCATGCGCGGGGAGCTCACGGGGGCGGAGATAGCGGAGCGCGAGGGGCGGGAAGACCCGCCGCCGCCCACGGCCAAGAGGCAGAAGCGCGAGACGACCCCATGGAACGCGGCGCTGGCCGACTGACCTATGCCCCGCACCTGCGAGAAGTGCCGCCTGAACCTAGACAGGTATGGGCGCAACGCCCTCATCGTCAACGTCGGCGGGAGGCCGAGGACGTTCTGCTCGGTGAAGTGCTGCGAGGCGGCGCTCTCCGGCGAGAGGAAAAAACAAAACTATGAACATCAACCAGAGGAAGCTGACGCGCGTTGAGGCCAAGCGGGAGGGGGACAAGGTCCAGCTTGTGGTGATCTTGCCCTCCCGCATGAAGGGAGGCTACGCGGAGCTTGAGCCGAAGGAGGCCATGCGCCTCGCGAGGGAGATAGAGGGCGCCGCGCTCGCGGCGTTCAGGGAGATATGAGGCGCGCCACCGAGCGCCCGCCCGTCCCGACCGAGCACGCCGAGGCAGTCGCCTTCCGCGAGTGGCTCGATACGCAGGTCGCCCTCGGCAACGTGCGCCGCTACACCCACCTCGCGCAGGAGACCTTCACGAGGAGCTGGGGGACGAAGCGCAGGAACCACCTCGAAGGCGTGCGCCCCGGCTTCCCGGATTACTGCGTCGTCGTCGGTAAGGGCGACGGCGTGACCGGCCTCGTCTTCGTCGAACTGAAGCGCCCGCGCGGCCCGCAGGGGGGCGCGAACGGGACGCGGCTGTCGGACGAGCAGGTTGCGTGGCTCCGTGACCTTAACCGCGTGGGCGACGACTGTCATGCCGCCGTCTGCTATGGGTCCGGTGAGGCGATTGACTTCGTTAAAAAATTCCTATGACCGAAGCGCAAAAGCTACTTGAGCAGGAGCGGCTGGCCGACGCGATCAAGCAAAACGTCGCCGCCGCAGTCAAGAAGAACGACGAGGAGTTCGCTGGCTACGTCTCGCGGACGACGGCGAGGAAGGC
>JBBABD010000048.1 GCA_041657845.1 Parcubacteria group bacterium | reverse complement strand
AAAGACGTCGGCATCAATCACTCGACTATCTCACACCAAAAGAAGTCCATTTTCGATAATAATTTTTTTAAAATTTTCCCTCTCATTTTTAATAATTTTCTGTCTTGACAAACCCGACCACTTTAAAGACCGAAGATTCCCAGAAGACGAGTGGAATATCTAACCGAAGAAGAACTAAAGCAGTTTTTCAACTCAATCGGCAAGAAAAGTACCAGAGATTTGAGATTCAGAGCCTTTCTTTCAATCCTAATTTCTACAGGCTGTAGAATCGGAGAAGTTTTGCATCTCAAGATTGCGGACGTAGACTTTGAGAAAAAAGAAGCGATGATTATCGGCAAGGGGAATAAGCAAAGAAAAATTTACTTTAACGATTGGTCAATCAAATGCATCAGGGATTATCTGAAAAGACGAGGCTATAAATATAAGTTTGTTTTGATTGGTGAACAAGGAAGAAATCTGCCTTGGGATAGAAACGATGCTCAGCGGAGTTTCAGAAGATATCGCAGGCAGGCTGGAATGGCAGAAACCGTCACTGCTCACACAATTCGCCACAGTTTCGCCACAATTTTGCTAAGAAAAGGCATAAGTTTAGGACACATTCAAGTCCTCCTCGGACATTCCGATATTCAGACCACCAGTAGGCATTATTTAGGCATCTTGAGCGATGACGAGGCAAAACAGGCTCACGAGAAGGGGATGAATATGGACAATTGGTTATAATCAACTAAAATAAAATTATGATGAACAAAAAATTAAAACAGGGCACCTATTATGAATGTCTGAAATGCGGAGATAAAATCTATTACGATACTGGCAAGAAGATGATTGATTGCAAATGTAGAGCCATCGCCATTGATGGTTGTGAATTTTACACCAGAATAAATGGTAATGAGAAAGATTATAGGAGTATATATATTGATGAAAACGGAGATGAAATAGCCAAAAAATAGGATTATAATGTTACATTTAATATGGCTAATGTAAGCCATATTATCGGGATAATCATCATTTTAGTTGACTGAATGTAACATAAATGTTACATTAAATACATAAAAATGTTACCATTATATTATTATGAAAAATGAAAAATTAAGTAAAAGACAAGAAGTAATTCTAACCCTTATTGAGAAAATGGGGAGTGTTTCTGGTGGTCAAATAATTGAGCAAATAGGCAAAGAATTGGGTCAAGTGACCAGAATGACTATTTCAAGAGACCTAGAAAAGATGCTGGAACTTAATCTGATAGAAAGGCAAGGAACGGTTGGGAGAGCTGTCACATATCGGCTTTCCTCCAGATATCCGCTTATAAAAAAAATTGATGTTGAAAAGTATTTTGCCAATGACGTTGACCAACGAGAAGTAAAGGAGAAATTCAATTTTGACATATTCAGTCAGTTGAAAGATATTTTTACCGATGACGAAAAAAATAAACTTTCCGAGTTGAACAAAATTTACAGAAAGAAAATTAAAAACATTTCTGCGGATGGACTAAAAAAAGAAATAGAAAGGTTGAATATTGATTTTAGCTGGAAGTCTTCCAAAATTGAGGGAAACACTTATGACCTCTTGGAGACCGAGCAATTGATTAAAAATCAACAACAAGCCACTGGTCACACGCAGGAAGAGGCAACGATGATTCTTAATCACAAGAAAGCCTTGGAATACATCGGTAGCAACAAAAAGGAATTTCAAACTGTATCCGTTCCCAAGATAGAAAATATCCATTCTTTGCTGGCGGATGATTTGAATGTGACAAAAAATCTCCGAAAAACGCTGGTAAGAATAACTGGAACGAAATATACTCCGTTGGACAATGAGTTTCAAATCAAGGAGGCTCTGGAAAAAGCCTGTCAAATGGTCAATGAAACAGAAAATGCTTTTGAGAAAGCGGTTATTTTGATGTTGCTTATCGCATACATCCAACCATTTGTGGACGGCAATAAACGCACCAGCCGTTTGAGCGGTAATGCTATTTTGCAATCCTTTGATTCTTGCCCTCTTTCTTACAGGAGTATGGACGAAGTGGAATACAAAAAGGCAATCCTGCTCTTTTATGAGCAAAACAATATCTCATACTTCAAGGAGCTGTTTTTGAAACAGTTTGAATTTGCAGTGGAAAATTATTTCGGATAATTAAAATATGAAACTATTACTAACATCAACTGGGCTAACCAATGAAAATGTAAGGAAGTTTTTTATTTCCCAGTTTGACAGACTGGATAACAAAACTACTTGTATCGTAACTTCAGGCAGAAATGATGAAGAGCAATTTTACATAGATGGCTCCATTAAAGAATTGGAAGATTTAGGAATTAAAGTTATTGAATTCAATATCGCCAAGCATGAGAGTTTTGTAAACTTTCCGTTATATGATATTTACTATGTTTGCGGAGGTAACACTTTCTATATTCTAGACAGAATGAGAAAAACAGGCGTGGATAATATTTTGATTAACGCTGTCAAAAAAGGAAAATTCTATCTGGGCGTCAGTGCTGGAAGTATAATCCCAGGACCTGATATTGAAGTGGCTGGACTTGGCGACTCCAATGATGTAAATCTTAAAGATTTGACTGGACTGAAACTCGTGCCACATATCATTACTCCACACTACAATCAAAAAGAAGAGAGCGATGTTCAAAAATTTAAAGAAAAAAGAAAGGGAGAGTCAGTGATTGAATTGACTGACGACCAAGCTATTTTTGTTGAGGATGGCAAGATGGTTATGGTGTAAATATAATTTTATGGCACTTACGGAAAAAGATATCAATGAATTCAAAAAATTATACAAAGAGCATTATGGCGAGGAACTGAATGATTTTGTTGCGTATGAGGCTGCTAATCACTTGGTTCAAATGATTAAAGCTGTATACAAGCCGATTCCAAAAGCGGACGAAAAATTATATAACAAACTTAAAAAAGAGCACGAAGCTATTCCTGAAGACAAAAAGATTGATTTCGTTAAGCACCTCGTTGAAGATGCCAAAGCTACAGAGTTTAAAGAAAAAATTGGTGAGAAGAAATTTTGGGAATTAGTAAGAAAATCCAATGCTATGATTCTAGAAGGAAATCAAGTTATTTTGAAAAGGAATTTATTAAAGGAAAATTATCCTCATCTTTTGGAATGGTTTACTGATTTGGAAATAATTGGATATTTGTATTCTGCCAAACGTATGGTAGATTTCAAAACAACTAAGGATGTCAAAAACTTTCTGGCTGAAGAAAAAGACGAGATATTTTGGGGAATTTATACGAATGATGATAAGTTTATTGGCTATGCTTCACTTTGCAGTTTTCAGGGAAAAGAACAATGCGAGTTTAACATCTTTATTTTGGATAAGAACTACTGGAGCAAAGGTATAGGATTGGAAGTTGCAAAGCTAATACTGAATTATGCTTTTAATGGATTGGGAATGAGAAAGGTTGTGCTTGAAACTAGCGAATTTCACCAAAGTGCGATTAGGCTTTATGAATAGGCTGGATTTAAGAAAGTGAAAATTGTGCCAAACGACAGAACAGTCTTTCATAATGGGGAATGGGTGCTGAGCGGAAGTCTTATGATGGAAATAAATAATATTATAAAATAATTTTAGGTAAAAAATAAGAACAAATTATGGAGTTCAAACATTTTGAAACAAGTTTAGAAAAAGAGAATGAGTATCCAAAATTGGTCAGGGATAAGATTCCTGAAATTGTGGAGGGCAAAACAGGGAAAGAAGTAAAAACGAGAATCATGGAAGACGAAGAATATAGGAAATTTTTATTGAAGAAGGTTGAGGAAGAGGCTCACGAATTGGCAAATGCGGAAGACAAAGAACATATAACCGAAGAGTTGGCGGATATAATGGAACTGATAGATGTTATTTTGGAAATCAACGGATTAGATTTAGAAACAGTTAGAAAAGTTCAAAAAGCCAAATCGGAAATGAGAGGAGGTTTTAAAAGCAGAATTTTGATGTTAGAGAAAATTTAACTAGAGATTTATAAACTTAAATTTATTATGAATTGCATTATTATTCACGGCTGTCCTTCCGACGCTGAAAAAGCGATGAATCCAGAAACTAGGACTTATGATAAGCATTGGATTCCCTGGGTAAAAGAAAAACTGACTGAAAAAGGTATAAAGATTGAAACTCCTCTTATGCCAGAGCCTTGGCATCCAAATTACGAAAAATTCAAAGCAGAATTTGAAAAATATGAAGTTGCGGAAGATACTGTCCTAATCGGACATAGCTGTGGTTGTGCTTTCTTGGTTAGATGGCTAGGAGAAACAAAACAAAGAGTCGCTAAGTTGATTTTGGTAGCTCCTTGGAAGATTCCAGATGAAGGAGATAAAGCCAGAGAAGCGTTTTATATTTATCCTATAGATAAAACTATCAAAGATAGGGTTCAGGAGATTGTTATGTTTACCGCAGATGATGAAGAAAAGGATGGGAAAAAAAGTCTGATGATTATATTATCAAATCAGAAACAATCCCACAGGAAATGGCGGAAAGGATAAAGAGGTTTATGGAAAATAAAGAATCTCAAAAATCTTAAAGGAAATTTAAGACGAAGCTAAAAAATTAGGCGCTTTGGATTTTATCGTAAAATCCGAAACTACTCCAAAATTAGTGGCGAATAGGATTAAAGAGTTGGTGGCGGAAGATAGGGCTTCAAGGAAAGTGTAGAAATTTACAATTTTTTTGTAGATAGCAAAAATCCACCTATTTTTTTAGGTGTTTTTTGTATTCTTCGCATATCTATGGATTGTCACAAGGAAATGATAATGTCCTAGTAGCGGGAAGTAGAAATGTCCGCCCCGGCAGGTTATGATATTAGTTTAACCACTAATATCAACCAAATGGACAATCGCATTATCATGAGTCAAAAAGAAG
>JBBABD010000047.1 GCA_041657845.1 Parcubacteria group bacterium | reverse complement strand
ACCAAATAAAATATGCGCTGAATGAACTTCCAAATTGTCTCCTTCTCCTCGCGATTCGATTAATTTTATAATATGCCATCCAAATTGGCTCTCCACGAGCTCAGGATAAACCTCGCCATCTTTAAGTTTTCCGCTGAACAAAACATCTTCAAATTCCGGAACAAAAGCTCCCTTTTTAACAAATCCCAGATCCCCTCCGTTTCCTTGAGCCGTTTGAACAGAAGCGCCTTCCTCCTTAAATTCCAAAAATGGAGTATCCTGGATTCTTTTTTTCGCTTCTTCAATATCCTTTATTCCCGGAAGTTCAACCACAATATAATCATTCGAGCCATAATGCGAGGTTTGAATTAGCGGTTCTCCGACGCCAAAAGCATTAATTCTTCTTTCAATTACATCTTGAGCTCCTTGAAGCGCTTCTGATTTTTTGGCGCTATCTACGTTTGAAGTATCGGCTTTATATTCCAAATGGATGCCTCCCTGAAGATCTAACCCCAAATTAACCTTAGTTTTATTAAAAAAATTATAAGCCGGCTTTATCGGCTTTACTGCTTCCGGATAGGCAACAAAAACCGCCAAAATTGCCAGTCCTATTATCATAAAAAATTTAAGTCTAACCTTCTGCCTGAGATTCATAATTTGAATTATAATAGACTATTTTCAATATGGCAAATAAAGCTGGTTATTTTGCCAAAGCAAAAGAATCCAGCAATTTTCCTTGGACGGAATAGGTTTTGACGGTTATTTCTTTTCCATTTATTTCCACCATTCCAAAAGCTTGGCCAATATATGAATATTCTGCTGTTCCCGATTTGGGTGCCAAATGATCAAAAGAATCAGTATTGCCAAAAACAAATTGATAAAGTCCGTTTACTTTTCTGCGGCTTTGAATATGCTCGTGTCCGGAAAAAACCGCGGTTACTTTGTGGCTTGTCATAATATTCCAAAGCCGATCTCTGTCTTTTGCATTCACATCCAAACTTTCTCCTATTTTTGAATTTGTCGGATAAGCCGGCTCATGAAAAAAGACAAAAATATTTTCTTTGGTATTTTTATTTAAATCTCCTTCTAGCCAATCAAGCTGGGTCGAATTAATATCGTTTTCTTTCGGCTTATCGCTATCCAAGACGATAAAATGAGAATTTTCATAGTCAAAAGAATAAACTAATTCCGAAAAACCAGCCGGGCCATTAGTCGGAAGAGTAAAAATTTTCTGCCAAGAAGAATCCGCTTTTTCTTTTCCAACCCGATCGTGATTCCCCTGTATAACATATGTTTTGGAACTAAAATTTCCCAAAACATTTTTCCAATTATTGTATTTCGTATCGCATTCACTTCCGCCATCACAAGAAGTTAAATCTCCCACTGAAAAAACCAAATTGGGATTAATTTTTTTTATACTGGAAACCGCCTTCTGAAATCCGCCATTTGCTCCCGGCTTAAAGTATTGGGTGTCTCCCAAAATCGCGAAAGAAAAATCAACTTCGCTGGCTGTATTTTCTTCCGTATTTTTTTCAACAATTTCGATACTGTCGTTGTTTTCCGGAATGTTTTTTTGATTTTCTTCCAAAATGACATCGGTTGAATTTTTTTCAGCCGCTTCCGGCGCGCTCCTCTTGGCAACAAAAGCTCCTCCGAAAAATGATGCCGCAATTATAAATAAAAATAAGAAGGATATTGATAGATATTTTCTCATATTCTATTTGATTTAATTGCTTTTATTATAGCACGAAAACAACCATAACTGCGGAGAATGGAACACCTAGCAAAAACCGCCATTTCTGACGGTTTTAAGCTCATTAAAGAAGTGCGCTATTTTCTAAAAAGTTTTACTGCCCAGCCAAACAAACTGAATTTGTTCTCATTCTGAGCAATAAAGTTGCTGATATTTGTCTGTTCTTGTTCCAATGTCTGAATCTGATTTTGCAATTCGATTTTGTCTCCTTCATTTTCCGCTTTTTCCGCCAATCTCTTTAACTGTTCAATTTGATTTTGCGAATTAACCATCTGGCTTTGCAACTCTCCAAGATTTTTATAGCTTGTGCCTATAAAGAATGCTTTTACTTTATTTCTATTCTCAACAGCATTTATCAAATCAGATGTCCTATTCTTAATGTCATTTTGTTGCTGAGCAATAGATCTTATTTCTTGCCCAATGCCGCCATCTCGATCAGCTACAGCCAATAGGCTTTGAACAAAAGTAGCTACTGCGCTTCTATGCAATTCGGCATTAAATTGCCCTTTGCTTTCTTTTTTTGATTTATTTTTAACCTCATCTTGAGCTTGAACTGCATTTTGCTCTTGAGTCTGAATCTGGTTACTTTCTCCCTGATTCATAACTTTGTTTTGCTCGCTTGTTTGGACGGCCTTTCCAGCCTGAGTGCCCTGGGTAGTTGTATTAGCTTGTCCGGATTTAGCCCCTTGATTTGAATTGGTGCTTACTGCTTGAACTTGAATGGCTAAGCCGAACATCAACATAAAAGCAGCAACTAATGTTTTCTTCATTGTTTTATTTTTTAATAGTTATTAACTGTTTTATTATATCACATTTTTGCTTATTTCAAAATTTCGTAATTCTTTTCATAAAATTCAATAGCCATCCGCCCATTCCTGTTCTATTTTCTTTTTCTTTCACAAAATTTTCCAAATCATTCGATTTGTTTTCTATTTTTTCTATGAGAGTTTGTATTCCATTTTTCGTTTCTTCGTTTTTGACTTGGCTTAAATCATTTTTAAGCGTATTCAGTTGTCCCTTGCTAATTTCTATTTCATTTCTTATGAAATCAAGAGATTCATGGTCTACTCCAAAAAAGAACAACTTTATTTTGCTGATAGCGTTTATTTTATCAATCTGCTCATTCACTTTTGTTTCCATCGTATCTTGATATTCACTTACTGTTTCCGCATTTTCCCAGATTGCCTCATCTTCCTCAACCTCTTCATCGGTCAAAGTTTCCTCTTTCTTTGGTTCTGAATCATTCTCGTTGGTTTTATTGGCTACGTCTTCTTCGACTTCGTCAACGGCATCTATAATATTACAAAAATCATTGATGGATTTTATGCCATTATCTTCCAGATTATTTTCCACCAGATTGATTGAATCGCTCCAATAGGAGGAATCTGGCTTCCCTCCGCTTGGCAGAGCGCAATCTAGTCCGTATTTTTCGTTCTTTATAATCGTATTGCTTTTTATGTTCAATTCTCCAGTTTTTTTCGTTTCCTGATAAAACTGAGCGGCAATTCCGCTAGCTCCGTTTTTTTTGATATTATTTCCGCTTATCAGCACGTCGGAACTGCCGATTATTATTTCAATTCCGCTCTCTCCGTTATTGTGAAGGCTGTTATTTTTTATAAATCCGCTAACTTTAGCTCTGACATCAATTCCTTCTTCTCCGTTGCTATAGATATCATTCCCTGATATTTCTATTTTTCTTCCCAATTCAATATACATTCCTTTTCCATCCCCGCCATAAATACTGGAATTTTTCACAACCACTCTTCCGCTTCCGGGCAAAGCATCGATGCCTATTTTTCCGAATTTTTTTATAGTACAGCTATTTATTTCCGCACTGGCATCCGAATCGATTGAAACAGCCGCATATCCGCCTTCAACGGTCAAATTATTAATCGAGCTGTCGTCTTTCATTTCGATTCCACCAGACAAAGAGACTTTGCTCTCGCTTTCTCCATATAATCCTCTTCCCTTTCCAATTGTTATTTTTTCATCATAATCACCTTTTTTGATGAAAATTTTGTCATCGGAACCGCTGGCCTCGATTGCCTCAGAAATAGTATTAAAAGGTTCGCTTTTGGTTCCTTCTTCGTTTCCGCTATAACCGCTATCGACATAGTAATCATAGGAAGAAGCTTTTGCATTTGAAATAATCAAAAAGCAGCAATAAAAAATGATTGCGATAAAAATAATATTAAACTTAATTTTGCTGGAATCACTCATGCATTAAATTATACCACACAAATATTCAGCAAACATTCCTTATTTTAGCTAATTGTCTAAAAGCGGAGCGGCGGACTAAAAATGCGTAAAAAATATCACACGTAAAATAAACGACTCCGAGGGAAAAACACAAAAACAGGGATTTCCCCTGTTCTTGTTTTTTCAGCAAATCGTATATTTTTGTGATTAGTCCTAGAGTCTAGCGTATGTTTGTACAAGACATACGGCTACAGATTTCCGCCAGCTGGCGGATTGCTTTGAAAATAAAAAAACAGGGTTATCGTACCTGTCGCAGTTTTCACTGCTTACGCCCCTTCATGGGAGAATGTTTCCTTACTTGCTGAGCGAGCTGAGGTCGAAATATTCGCAGATGAACTTCGAATCTGACGAATGTATTCCTGTCTCCAGTAGGTGATGCGGATTACCAAAGTTGTCAGTTGTGAGGATAACAATGAATTCCGAGGACATTACCATCCATACGTCATATTCCTTTCCGTCAGTGAACGCAACTTCTCCTTCGTTATCTCCGCCTTTCATCACCACATCCTTCTTGCAAACAATCTTCCCTGCCATGAATTCTCACCTCCTTTGTATTGTACGAAGATTCTAATCACGCACGCATTTTATCGAAAATATCCGATAAGTATATCATGATGCCAATGACAATGGGGACTGTCCCAATCGAAGCTATTACAAAGAGGATGCCCACGTCTTTTTCTGATGGGGAGACAACTGTCATCATAAAAACTACCCAGGCGATTCCTACAAGCGAAAACAGAACCGCAAGCACTATCCTGGCTGTATTGGATAGATGGTATTCTTTGTTTATTATGATATCTGCTCTCTAAAGTGGTCGGGTTTGTCAAGACAGAAAATTATTAAAAATGAGAGGGAAAATTTTAAAAAAATTATTATCGAAAATGGACTTCTTTTGGTGTGAGATAGTCGAGTGATTGATGCCGACGTCTTTCA
>JBBABD010000046.1 GCA_041657845.1 Parcubacteria group bacterium | reverse complement strand
AAAAAGATTAGAATATGGAACAATGAATACAATAATCTGGAACATTGCGGTTTAAATGGAAAAACTCCTAACGAAATGCTACAATTATTAATAATCAAAGAACCGACAAATGTATGTGTTTAAAACAAAAATGCCGTATTCTGGCTTAAATAAGAGGAAAAGTGCAATAAAAAAACAACCCCTAAGGGCTGTTTTACTATTAAAAGTAATTTATATCAACTATCGTTTCGCCCACTGCGGACTT
This sequence comes from Parcubacteria group bacterium, assembly GCA_041657845.1. Classification (NCBI taxonomy): domain Bacteria; species Parcubacteria group bacterium. Next base: position 5,003 of record JBBABD010000046.1, on the reverse strand, counting down.
TTTCGAGCCTTTTTAAGTCCCGGTTTCTTTCTTTCCACTTTTCTGGAATCCCTGGTCAAAAATCCGAGATCCTTGAGAACCTTTCGAAGCTTTTCATCATACTTCACCAAAGCCCTGGCAATTCCAAGTTTTGAAGCTTCTGCTTGCCCCTTGAATCCTCCGCCTCTCACTAAAATAGAAAATTTAAACTTTCCAAACGATCCGACGGTTTTAAGCGGTCCAAAGACAGCATTCTGAAGCGATATTCCGGGAAAATATTCTTTTACTTTCTTGTTATTCACGACATAGTCATTATCGCCCGCTTTTTCTGAAGGGATTATTCGAACTTGCGCGACAGAAGTTTTTCTTCTTCCCACTGCATAAAAATATTTCTCAGAAACTGCCTTGTCCGCCACAGTTTTAGCGCCAACGAGCTTTTTTTCTTTGACTATCCCCGTTTCTTTAATTTCTTTAATCTCAACAGCCGGCTCAGTCTTTTTAACCTTAGCTTCTTCTTTTTCAGTTTTTTTAGCTTTTTTAGTTGCCATAAATTAGTGTTTTATATCAATCTTGTGATTAAACTTATCGTCTTTATAAATAAACAGCCTTTTTATCATTTTGTCTCGAAGCTTGTTTTTAGGAAGCATTCCGTAAACAGCTTCTCTAATTATTTTTCTTGAATCTTTCTTTCTCATTTCTTCCAGCGTTAAAGTCTTTATTCCTCCGGGATATCCGCTGTATTTGTGATAGAGTTTTTTTATTTCTTTTCCTCCGCTCATTATCAATTCATCGGAATTAGCAACCACCACAAAATCTCCGCCGTCAATATGAGGAGTAAAGTCAACTTTGTTTCGACCGCTCAAAATCTTAGCTATTTGAGTAGCCAAGCGTCCCATCGCTTTTTCCTTCAAATCAAATGAATGATATTTTCTTTCCATAATATTATACAAATTCAATTACTGCCATTTTGGCGCTGTCTCCTTTTCTTCTTCCCAACTTGGAAACTCTGGTGTAACCGCTTTTTCTTCCTTCGAATCTTTTTATGAGATCGCCGGAAAGTTTTTTAACGGATTTTGAGGAAATTTTTTTGCTCAGATCTCTGATGACAGCCACCTTGCTGGAATCATCAATCTTTTTCGCTTTGTTGATTATTTTGTCAACAATCCCTTTAAGCTCTTTGGCCTTAGCTTCTGTAGTGGTCATTTTTTCCTTAATAATCAAACTTTCAACGAGCGACTTAACAAGCGCCCTCCTCTGTTTCCTGATTCTGCTAAATTTTCTTCCGCTCTTTTGATGCTTCATAATGATATAAACCGCTAAACAAACACGAAATATTTCTCGAATTATCACGAAAAAATTTCGGGATTTTTAGCGATTATTTTCGCGACTGTTTTGTGATTATTTCAATGTTAATCCGAACTCTCCGATGGCTTTTCTGATTTCTTTTATACCCTTGTCTCCCATTCCTTTAAGCTCTTTCATTTCCTCTTCTGTCATTTTTACAATGTCTTTGATTTTTTCCACCTTGTTTTCCTCCAAAACATTAACTGTTCTATTGGAAAGTCCTTTGAGCTCATCTATTTTAAACTTCAATGGATCTTTGATTTCTTCTTTTTTAACTTCAACTTTTTCCTCAATTTCTGCTTCTTCTTCAGTTTTTTCTTCCTTGATTGCTTCCATTTCCGATAAAGCGGAAAATTGGCTAACTAAAATACCGATTGATTTTTTAAATGATTCTTCCGGAGTAATGCTCCCATCAGTTTCAATGTCCAATGTGATTTTATTAAAATCAGTTCTTTTCCCAACACGCATATCTTCAATAAGATAATTTACTCTTCTTATCGGAGTATAAATGGCATCAATGGCAATCACTCCAATCTCCTTGTTTTCCCTGAGTTGTTGTTCAACTGGAATATATCCAAGTCCTTTATTAACTTCCATTTCCATTTCAAAATCAGTCTTTTTGTCGGTAATAGTGGCGATAATTTGATCAGTGTTCACAACTTTAATGCCAGAAGGGCATTTTATGCTTTTGGCAGTAATTTTTCCTTCTCCCTTGGCATTAAGATAAATTTTGGCTAGCCCTTCTTCATTCATTTCAAAACGAATCTTTTTCAAATTCAAAATTATCTGGACAACATCTTCTAAGATTCCCGAAATGGTTGAAAATTCGTGAGGCGCCCCTTTAATTTTGACTGAAGTTATAGCCGCTCCTTCCAAGGAAGATAGGAGCACTCTTCTGAGAGCATTTCCTAAAGTAGTTCCGTAGCCAGGATAACAGCCAAAAATTTCAAATTTTCCGCTATTTTCACCGGTTTTTGAATACTTTGGTTTTTGAGGAAGAGCTATTGATTGCATATTTTCATGAAACATGGAACATGGAACATTAAACTTTAAAAATTGTTCTATGTTGTATGTTTTATGTTATTTAATTTATCTAGAATAATATTCAACTACCATTTGAGGATCAACCGTTGATCCCACATCTTCTCTCCGAGGAGAAGCGATTATTTTTCCCTCCGTCTTTCCTGCGTCAAATTGAATCCAAGCGGGAAAATCTTTTTTACTCTTTAAAATTTGAAAATGGTTTTTAAAATAATTTTTTTCGATTTTTGTTTCATTTATACCGACAACGTCTCCGACTTTAATCCAAAAGGAAGGTATGCTGACTTTTTTTCCATTAACTTTAATTAGGCCATGATTTGCCAGCTGCCTAGCTCCAGATCTTGAACTCGAAAATCCTATCCTATAAACGACATTATCCAATCTCATTTCCAGCCTTGCTATAAACAAATCGCCTGTTACCCCTTGCTTATTTTTAACTTCGTCAAAATGCTTTCTGAATTGTCTTTCCAGCACGCCGTAAATTCTTTTTATTCTCTGTTTCATAGCCAATTGCCTTCCATATTCGCTAAGGCCTCTGGTTTTCTTTTTTCCATGAACTCCTGGGGCATAAGGCTTTCTAACCATAGCGCATTTAGGAGAACTGCAACGATCACCTTTAAGAAAGAGCTTCTCTCCGGCTCTTCTGCATTTTCTACATTTTGCATCAATTGATCTTGCCATAATGTTGTAAATCTCTAAACTACACTAATTATTTCTCTAAAAATCACTAAAAAATATTTTTAAAAACTTTTTCGCGATTATTCGGGATGCTTTCGCGATTGTTTTGTGATTCAACTATACTCTTCTTGGTTTCCTTGGCCTGCATCCATTATGAGGAACTGGAGTAATATCTTTTATTGAAACCAGATTAAAACCTCGATTAGCCAAAGCCCTGATTGCAGCTTCTCTTCCTGATCCAACTCCCTTGACGAAAACATTCAATTCCCCGGTTCCATATTTTTTCATCTTTTCAGAAACGTCTCCGGCGACTTGAGTGGATGCAAATGGAGTTGATTTTTTCGCCCCTTTGAATCCCAAAAGCCCTGAACTTGACCAAGCCAAAACTTCTCCGTTCATATCGGTTATGGTAATCAACGTATTGTTGTATGAACACTGAATGTGAGCCTGTCCTTTTTGGATCTGTTTCTTAATCTTCTTTTTCTTTTTTTCAGGAGCAGTTTCTTTTTTCCCTTCAGAAACTTCAAGCGGCTCAGTATTTTCTACTGCTTTTTCAGATTTCTCTTCGACTTTTTTAATTTCTTCAGCCATTGTATACGAATTGTCGCTAATGAAAAAACAATATATTCGAATTAATTTGTTTTAACCATTCGCGAGTATTAGGATTTTATGTCTTTTCCGACGATGATTTTCTTCCGCTTCCCATCGTTCTTCGAACATTTCCTCGTACTGTTCTGGTATTAGTTTTCGTTCTCTGCCCTCTGACCGGAAGCCCCTTCTGATGCCTTGAACCGCGATAACTTTTAATTTCTTTGAGTCTTTTGATGTTTGTCTTGATTTCGTGATGAAGTTCTCCTTCAACCCTATATTTCTTTTCGATAGCTTCTCGAAGTTTGTTGAGTTCCGTTGCATCCAAATCCCTTGCTCTCTTGTCCAAGCTAATTTTCAGATCTTCTAGAATTTTTCTGCTCGTTGAAACGCCTATTCCATAAACATAGGTAAGGGCAAATTCTATTCTTTTTTCATCTGGGATATTCACCCCTGCAATACGTGCCATAATGATTTTGTCTCTAAACTTTCACTAATTATTTCCCGAAACCTCACGAAATTTTATATTTTATTTTTCGTGACTTTTCGTGATTTTTTTCGAGATTGTTTTGTGATTTAAATTATCTAGCCTTGCCTTTGCTTGTGTTTCGGAGTAATGCAAAGAACATACAGCTTTCCTCTGCGTTTTACAATCTTGCATTTATTGCAAATTTTCTTGATTGATGCTCTTACTTTCATTGATGATATAATCACTAAACAAACACGAAATATTTCTCGAATTATCACGAAAAAATTTCGGGATTTTTAGCGATTAATTTAGCGACTGTTTAGAGATTTAAATTCTCTTTGTTATTCTTCCTTTAGACAAATCATAGGGACTCATTTCCAAAATAACTTTGTCTCCTGGAAGGAGTCTGATGTAATTTACTCGCATCCGACCGGAAATATGAGCCAGCACTTCATGGCCATTTTCCAACTTAACCTTAAAGGTGGTGTTGGGTAGCGATTCTTCAATCACTCCCTCCATCTTTATTAACTCTTTGTCTGACATAAATTGTCTACTTGATTATAAATCGATATAGATACACAAATTATAAATATTCGTATATTCGTATCGATTCGTAATTTGTGGGATTAAACAACACAAAAATAGAGGAGTTTCCTGCTAATCTATCCTAATTCCTGAAACTCAAATATTTACCTCTATTTTTCAAAAAATCTCTTCAGTTGTACATAATATCAATATACTATCTATCCTTTTTCCTGTCAACACCTTATCGATTATTGTAAAGAGGAAATAGAAATGTCCGCTTTTGCGGGAAATAAAAATGTCCGCTTTGGACAATTTTGTTAATTTTTAGAATATTGAAATTTTCTCCAAGGATGATCGACAGCCGGCTTTACCGGAATAG
>JBBABD010000045.1 GCA_041657845.1 Parcubacteria group bacterium | reverse complement strand
CCTTTGAAAGTCCGGCTTTTTTTGAAGCTTCAAATCGCCTCTCTCCTGCCACCAATTCAAACTTTGCTCCATTTTGAGTGACAATAAGCGGTTGAATGATGCCGTGTTCTTTGATAGAAGCTGCCAGTTCATTGATTTTTTCTTCATTAAAATGAAGCCTCGGTTGTTGAGGATTGGGAATAATTTGATTGATATCCACCTCGATAATGCTTTTTCCTTTCAGATTAAATCCGACATTTTTAGCTTGATCGCTAAAAACATTTGCTGCTGGCTGGCTTTGCGAAGCACTTGAATAATTTTTTTTCGGAATAAGGGATGAAAGTCCCCTTCCCAGGCCATAATTTTGAGGCATATTTTTTGGTAATTTTAAATTTTCAATTCTAAATTTTCAATTAAATATAAAAATGCTAAATTTTAAAACTTTTATATTTAGAAATTTAATTAAAAATTTCCGCCAAAGGCGGATCAGCCTAAGGCTGACATTTAAAACTTAAAATTTATAATTTAAAATTCTAATTATACTGTAAATCCTTTTTTATTTTCTCTTTCTAATTCTATTATTTCTCTCGCTAAATTCTTATACGACCGGGCGCCTTTCGAAAAAGCGTCAAATTGCAAAATTGATTTTCCAAAACTGGGCGCTTCCGCCAATCGGACGCTGCGTGGAATCACGCTGTCAAAAACATATCCCGGAAAATGATCGCGCATTTCTCGGACCACTTGGCGTGAGAGCCGATTTCTCTTGTCATACATTGTAAGCACCGCTCCCATAATCTTAAGCGAGGGCTGCAGATTTTCTTTAACCAAATTAATCGTCTCCAAAAGCTGGCTCAATCCCTCCAGCGCGTAATATTCCGTCTGAACGGGAATAATGACCTCATCGCTAGCAACCAATCCATTAATCGTAAGGAGTCCCAGGCTAGGCGGACTATCGATAATAATATAATCATAATCAGTCCTAATTTGGCGAAGAACGTCATACAGCCTGAATTCACGGTTATCAAAATGAACAAGCTCAATCCCCGCTCCAGCCAAATCTTGCGAAGATGGAATAAGATCATGCCCGAAAACTTCTGTTTTTACAATTACATTTTTAGGATGTTCTCCGCTCACCATTGAATGATAGAGCCCTTTTCCCAAATTTCTAATGTCTACTCCCAGTCCCGAAGAAGCGTTTCCCTGCGGATCAAGATCAACCAGGAGAACAAACTTTCCGGCCTGCGCCAAATACGACGCCAAATTCGTTGCCGTCGTTGTTTTTCCTACTCCGCCCTTCTGGTTGACTAATGAGATTATTTTCGCCATAATTATTTATAGTATACAATATAATCCGGATATGAAAAAGCCGCGATGGTGGAATCCCAGCACCAAAGCAAAGCTTGGTGCGGGACAAGCTGGTAGATATTAAAATTTGGGCGAATGGTGGAACTGGTAGACACGCAGGTCTCAAAAACCTGTGATGGCAACATCATGAGAGTTCGAGTCTCTCTTCGCCCACAAAATTAAAGCACGCTTGTCCGCCTTTGGCGGAACTCAAAATCGTGTGGGAGCAATCCCATGAGAGTTCGAGTCTCTCCCGCGGCACATAAAAAAACAGTCTCGTCTTGACGAAGCTGTTTTTTGTTATTTATTCAAAATAATAGAATCAAGAGGATTTAGCATTTTTTGCATTTCAGGAAGAAGCGGGATTCCCCTATTTTGAGCTTCCTCGGCCCAATATTTTGCATTTTCTTTATCTTGATTTTGATAATAATAAATAAAAAGATTATAAAGCGCCTGGGAATAACCGGGATTAACTTCTAAAGTTTTTTTCCAAGAATCGACTGCCTCCTCCATTTTCCCCATTCTGTAATAAAGAAGGCCCTTGTTAGCGTAAGCATTATCATAATACGGATTTATTTCCAATTCTTTATTAAATTCTTCATCAGCCTTATCAAACTCCCCTTTTTCCATATAAACAAGCCCGAGATTATTATGCGCCATTCTTTCCTTGGGATTAATTTCTAAGGCTTTATTAAATTCTTTTTCCGCTTCATCTTTTTCCCCGTCAAGGAAAAACATTGCACCAAGATTGTTGTGATTAAAAGCAAAGCTCGGTGATGTACTTACTGCATTATTCCAAAAACTAAGTTTGTCTTTGTAATACTTATTACGATAAATTGTCACAAAAGATAAGGTAATCATTAGCGCCGCGCTTATTCCTAAAAGAATTTTCTTTTGCGTGATATTATTGAATTTCTCCCAAAATTTAATTTTCCCCAACCCCAAGAATATGAAAGCAAAACCAAGCATTGGAAGATAAATTCTATTTTCCGAAAACTCCGGAGTTGTGTCCATGGGCTTAATCAATGTGAGTGAAATAAACAGAAAAAACCAAGCTGTTCCAAAAATTATCAGCCTATAATTTTTATTTTTCGCCAGGATAAACCAAACTGCCAGCAAAATTAAGGAAATAATTCCGTAAATCATCATCATATCTTTCATAACGGGAAAAACCGATAAATCAAAAGGTAAAATTATTTTTCCGATTGCCGGCAAAAGAGCAGGAAAATTCCTATAGATTGACAGCAAAACATCATAATCAGCATTGCCGATAAAATTATGCAGAACTTCGCGGCGAGCAAGAAACCAAAAAATTCCGACACTTCCCCATCCAGCCAAGAGATATGCACATTGCTTCAAGTCGGCTATTATTTTTTTTGGATTTACGAATATAAGAATGAATGCTGCACATAAAAATGGCAAAATAGCAGCAGTTTCTTTAGTGAACAAAGCTAAGCCGAAAAAAATCAAATGCCAAACATAATACTTCATTCTTTTCGTTTCCAAAAAATCAAGAAAAAACATGATGATTGGAAAAACAAAAATAGCCAGCAAGGAATCATTTCTTCCGGCAATGAAAGATACCGTTTGAGCAGTCAAAGGATGAACTCCAAAAATTAAAGACAGAAATAATGCTATTTCTTTTTTAATGTTTAGCTTCAAAAGAAGCAAAAAAAATAAGCAAGCGGAAAAAATATGCAAAACCAAATTGGAAAAATGAGACATAAAGACAACAGCTTCTTCACTAAACTGAGCATCGAACATAAAAGATAGCCTCAAAATAGGACGATAGAAAGATCCTCCGCCAAGAGAGGTGCGGAATATATCCTCATTAAAAGCCTGAAAAATATTGGATAGATTTTTATTGAACTGATAATGCCCCACGACCAAAACATTGTCATCCAGATAAACAATGTTGTAAAACAAAGTCGAGCAGTAAACTAGAAAAATGACAGCAGCGATCCAAAAAAATGGGCGCCATGAATTCAAAAATACGCTTTGAAACCAATTTTCTCTATTGTTGTTCATTTTTTTCCGCTATAACATTTATCACTTCCCCGTTTTTGGAAAAATATAATACCAGATTAGCCAGAAAGCAAACTGGAAATAATATCGTAAAAAGAAGCGCATGCAAAATTATTTTTAGATTAAAATCTTTTTTTTGAAGCCATTCGAAAAAATAATTATCGGTTCCCGTAATAAGATTGATTATGCTTTGGGCGGATGTGAAAGCTGAGTATTCCAAAGAAAAAGTTCCGATTTTTTTGATTTTAAAATTATATTTTTCAAGAAGAGATTTTAAGGAATCCGGAGTAAAGAAAGTTGTATGATGCTTCGGATCCATGGCTAACCAGCGATTTTTTGCCAATATTCTTGACCAAGAATTAAAGTTAGGAGTTTCAATCATAAGCAAGCCATCATCATCGATCATCCCGGTTAGCTTCTCCACATAAGATTCCGGTTCTGGAACATGTTCCAAAATGTGCCACAAGGTTATAGCATCAAATTTTACATTGAATTCTAAATCAAGCAAATCCTTATTATATATTTCCAATCCTAGCTTTTCTTTGGAAAATTCATAAGCATTTTCGGAAATTTGAGTGCCAATAGCAGTTTTATATCCAAAATATTTTTTCAGAAAATAAAGCATCCATCCTCTTCCGCTTCCAATGTCGATAATTTTTTTTCCTTTTGGCTTTAAAATAAATACTTTTAAGGCCCGCAAAAATCGAAAAGCTTTGACTGCAAGCTCGGCAACCGCACCAAATCTTTTCCCTGTTTCTTTTTTATAATAATTTTTGTAAATATTCAAATCGATATTTTCGTTTTCTTTTTCCAAAAAAATCAGCCCACATAAAAGGCACTCCGAGAGGGAGAAATTGTCTTTTTTCAAAATATTTTTTCTTTTTTCATGTTTACAGAACATAAATTCAATTTAAACGATTTTTAAAAATACTAAACTTAAAAAGCTTAATTTTTTGGAAAAAATATTTTGTCAAAGTTAAAATTGTTTCTGCCATATATTTTGCCCCTTTTGCATATTTGATTTGGGAAGAATCCTGATTATAGATTGTTGGAACAGGAACATCCCCGATCCGAAATCCGTGATAAGCGGCTGCCATTAGAAATTCAGAGTCGAAGACGAAATCATTTGAAAATATTTCAAAATTTACCGTTTTCAAAACTTTTTTGGTGTATGCTCGATAGCCGGTTAAAAATTCTCCCAAATTTTGCCCCAGAACCACATTTTGCAAAATCGTCATTAATCTATTGAAAATGTATTTTATTAGCGGCATTCCATTCTTCAAAGTTTCCCGCCTGGTCCTTATCCTGTTTCCCAGCACAATATCGCAAACATCTAATTCCAAAGGCATCAAAAGACCCTTTATCATTCGGGGATCATATTGGCAGTCTGGATGGAGCATGATTACAATATCAGCTCCTCTTTTCAGGGCTTCCCTGTAGCATGTTTTTTGGTTAGCGCCATAGCCAAGATTTTTATCGTGCTTTAATATGGTTATCTTCAGATCTTCTGCGATTTTCAAGGTATCATCGGCGCTATTATCGTCAACAAGAATTATTTCCGCTTCCAAATCTCTTGGCAGATTATTAATAGTTTTTTCCAGTGTTTTTCCGGCATTATAGGCCGGAAGGACAATGCAGATTTTCTTATTTTCCATATCTTTGACTTATTGCCTAAATACTATACTTATGTATAAGTATAGCAAATAGACGAGATAAAAAAAGAATACTGGAATATTGCAAACCAGCTCAGCTTCCCTGAGATTTTTTTAGTTTGTTTTTACCTTCTTCCCTTAGCATAATATGAAAAGAAAAAGAAGGTAAAAATTTGGGTGAAAGAAATTTTGTATTCCTTAATTTATTATAAAGTGCAAAATTTCTGAACCGGATCTACCGCGTTATCAAATGTCGAGAAAAGCACAACAACTATTAAGCTAGTTCTAAGAATATAATCGAAATGGCACCAAAAGCAA
>JBBABD010000044.1 GCA_041657845.1 Parcubacteria group bacterium | reverse complement strand
ATCGTGCGAACTCCACGGGGAAGGAAGCGCGTCAGGCTCAATCGCCGCAGAGGTCCACGGGGAGGCCGATGCCGACGCCTCCCGCGCCTGCGAGCTTGCCGGCGTGTTATCCGCCACCGCCTCCCGCGCCTGCGAGCTTGCCGGCGTGTTATCCGCCACCGCCTCCCGTTCCGCCGAACTCCACGGCGAGGAGTCCGTGTCCGCGTCACGCTCGGCTGAGGTCACGGGCGAGCTGTCTGACGGCGCGGCGCGTTCTGCGGAGCTGACCGGCGAAATGAACCATCCGCGCACGTCGTTCGCGAATGGGGGGGGCGGATCATGGGATACGGTGGTGGCGGTGGCGATAGACCACGCCAAGGTTCCATCAGACCTCACCGACTTCCAGCTCTACGTCCGGCTGTCAGACCTAGGCGACGCCTTCTGGGACGCCGTTCAGGACGGCGGCGCTGACATCCGCGTCACGGACATTGGCGGCGTCGAGCTGGCCCGCGAGGTGGTGTCGTGCGCGACCGCCACCAAAACCGGCGAGTTGTGGGTCAAGGTTCCGTCGGTTTCGTCAAGCGCCGACACGGTGATAAACATTTATGTCGGTGACGGTTCGGCCTACGACTATGCCCCGACCGACACCTACGGGGCGCAGGCGGTGTGGGGCGCTTCGGCGAAATACGTCGGGCACTTCGAGGTGGATGCGGATGACAGTTCGGCGGCGGGGACTACTGCTACCGTATCTGGGGCTTCACCAACGAGCGGTAAAATAGGAGACGCCTACAATTTCGGGGGGGTAACTCCGACCAGCATAGACACGAACTATACTTTTGCCACGGCGGACAAGTTCGAGCTTTCGTTCTGGGTTAAGAGGACGGCGGTTTTTGCCTCGAACATTGCTTGGTGTGACCGATTCAATTCCTATTCTAACAACGTCGTCATCGAGTGCCGTGATACTGACTATCTTCGCTTTAGGTATGGTGGCAGTGGGACCGGACACGTTCTTGATACTCGCCTTGCTTTAGACGAATGGACTCACATCGTCTGGCAAAACGACGCCCGTGTTGACTTGGGTGGTGGTAATTACTCCTACACCTACAGGTTATACGTTAACGGGGTCAAGAAAGAAACGACGTTTCTAATCGCGGACGCAAAAACAGTGTCTGGTGCTTTCGATATCGGGAAAAGCTCAGGAGCGTCGCCGTATGTCGACAATGATGATGTCAGGTTGTCAACTGCCCATGAGACTGACGCCACCATCGCCGCCGAATACGCCAACCAGAGCGACCCGGGGACGTTCTACGCCGTCGTCCGCGACGACAGCAACCGCTCCGCAGAGCTTCACGGCGAGGACGGGGCTGACGCAAACTTCGCCGCCGAACTGCGCGGTGAGGATACCGCCTCCGCCGACGTCGCCGCAGAGATACGCGGAGAGGCCGGAGCGGACGCGGCGCGCGCGTGCGAGCTTGCCGGTGAGGTGCGTTCCGACGCCTCCCGCCACGCGGAGCTTCACGGGGAAGGCGCGTCTTCGGCTTCCATTGGCGCGGAAGTCAGCGGCGAGGCCCACGCCTCGGCAGGCAGGAGCGCGGAACTCCGTGGCGAGGACTCCGCGTCCGGTTCAGTCGCGGCAGAGCTACACGGCTCTCTCACCGTCTCCGCATCGCGTGACTGCGAACTTCACGGCGAGGACTCCGCGTCAGGTTCCGTCGCCTGCGAGGTCGTCGGCATGACGACCCCATACCCATACGTCCGCAGGCCGTCGCCGTATACCCGCTACGCCGGGCACTAACCACCGAAACCATGAAAGGCTACACGACAATCGCGAAAATCGAGGCATACCTCACGACCGAGATTGAGGCCGCGTTCCAGCCGAACGTCACGGCCTTCATCGAGGCGGTCGAGGACGAGATTGACCGCATCACGCACCGCAACTTCATCGCCGACGCGGTGGCGAGTGCGCGCACCTACGACGCCGACGGCGGCCGCGAGCTGTTCATCGACGAGGCGGTGGACGTGTCCGAGGTGAGCGTCGACGACGTGGTTCAGGCGGAGGGCGCCGACGAGGACTACGACCTCATGCCGGCGAACACGACCCCGAAGCGCGTGATCAGGTTCTTCGGCGGCCTGCCTAGGCTCTACGGCGGGGTCGAGGTGACGGCCAAGTGGGGCTTCTCGGTCGCCGGCCCCGCCGCAGTCTCCCACGCCGCGACCGTCCTCGTGGCCGACAAGATAAGCAAGGCGTTCCCGCTCGACATGCAGGACGAGAGCATCGGGCGGTATTCGGCCTCCTACAGGCTCCCAGAGGACGTGAAGCAGGCCCACGAGACCCTCAAGGCCTTCACCAAGCCGCTCCTATGAGGCGGCACTTCGACAGGGAGCTCATGCTTTACCGCAACACGTCCGGCTCCTTCGACCTCGTGGAGGCCTTCAAGTGCGAGCTCCAGCCCCTCGACGACGCCAACACGCAGGACGTGGAGGGCGCGATAGGGCGGGAGTGGCTCGCCTTCGCCGACTACGCCGACGTGCGCGAGAACGACCGCGCCGAGATTGACGGCGTGACCTACCGCGTCGTCGGGGTCGAGAGGCTGACGTGGCGCGGGACGGACAGGCACTGCGAAATCCGCTTGAGGCAGAACCTATGATGACAGTCACCGTCACCGGACTGGACGAGGCGGCGAGGAAGTTCGCCGCCGCGCCGGACAAGCTCGCGGAGGGCCTCGGCAGGGCCGTGCGTGAGTCCGTGCGCGACCTCCACCGCGAGGCCGTGCGCGAGGCGCCGGTCAACAGGCAGTCGGGCGGCGGCAACCTTCGGCAGATGATAGGCTCGCGCGCGTCGGGGCTGTCCGGCTCGGTCGAGTCCAAGGCGAAGTATTCGGCCTACGTCCACGAGGGAACGCGCCCGCACGTCATCGTCCCCCGCAACGCGAAGGTGCTGGCGAACAGGCGCACCGGCCAGTTCTTCGGGAGGAAGGTCAACCACCCGGGCACCAGGGCAAACCCCTTCCTGCTCCGCGCGCTAGGCAACGTGAAGGACAGGATAGCGGCGCACGTCGAGGCCGCCTTAAGCAAAATCCTCCTATGATGATAGAGTTGAAGCAGAGGGTGGTGTCCACCCTAGAGGCGATTGCCTCGGTCAAGGAAGTCGTCGACGCCCCGTCCACCGACTTCACCGCCTTCCCCGCCGCCACCGTCGCCATGCGCGGGGGCAGGACGGACAGGCTGGACACCCACCGGAACGACAAGGAGACGCGCTTCGAGGTCAAGCTGTGGACCGACCCGGCACAGGGGAGGCCCGCGAGCGAGGATGACCTCATCGCCCTCATCGACGAGGTCACCGCGACGTTCGAGGACGACAGGTGCTTCGGCGGGCTGGCCACGATGAGGACGGTCGAGTGGGAGAAGTCCACGCAGACCGGCACCGGCTCCTTCGACTTCGCGACGATCACGCTGACCATTAAATCCACGACGCTGATAACATGAACATGAGATACCGAAACGACACGGGGCGCACGCTCCGCCTCGCGGGGATAGGGACCATAGACCCCGGGCGGGAAATCACGTTCGAGAAGGCGATAGGCTCCCCGCTCCTGACGCGCCTCCCCGACGAGAAGAAGGGCGACAAGGACGAGAAGGGCGGGAAGCCGGAGGACGGCGTGAAACCCGAGAAAAAGAGGGAGACTAACGAGACAAAGTAACATATGCCTTACCTAGGAGAAACCGGCTACCTCGCCGTAAAGCCGCAGGCCTCTGCCACCGTCGCCGTCCTGCCGACCACCTTCATCCCGCTCGTTTCCGAGAGCGTCACCCTCGACCCCAACCTCACCGCCGACCGCCGCATGAAGGGCGTCGCGTGGGAGTCCGACGACCTCCTGCGCGGGGCCTACACCGTCGCCGGGGACATCGTCGCCCTCGCGGACGTGGAGGCGTTGGGCCATTTGCTCAACATGACCTACGCGAAGGGCGTGACCACGGGCGACGCCGTCGACGGCTACACCCACCCCTTCGCGCCCGGGGAGGCCGACTACTACACCCTCGAAATCGGGCTGGGCGGCTTCGCGCGGCGCATCTTCGGCGCGAAGGGCGCCAGCCTCGCCCTCTCGAACGACGACGGGCGGCTGTCCGCCACCGTCGGCATCGTCGCCATGGGCCAGTTCGTGAGCGGCGCGCTCAAGGACGCGCTCGCGGGGGCCGTCACCTCGCTCGAGCTCTCCGACTCGGAGGTTCGCGGCCCGGCCCTCGGCCTCGCCGTCGACGACGTGCTGGTCATCGGCTCGACGGAGGTCACGATAACCAACATCACGGGCAACGTCATCAGCTTCGGCTCGACTTCCGTCACCGCCTCGGCGGGAGACCCCGTCTACCTCAAGGCGCAGGCCGTCGACCTCACCTCCTACGTCCCGCTCTCGATGTGCGGCACGCTGGTCGGCACGGGCGACGACGAGACCGCCGCCACGGCCGCCGCCGCGACCCGCGCGACCGCCACCCCGTGCTACGACCTCAACCTGACCCTCGACAACGGCCAGCTCTCCGCGCCGGCCTCCGGCTACTGCGGCCCCGCCGCGATATTCAACGGCACCCTCTCCGCGACGCTCGCGGTCAAGCGGCTGTTCGAGACGCCGGAGCAGGCCCACGACTTCCGGCACCGCGTCGCCAAGGCCTACACCGTCATCTCGACAGGGCAGGCCATCGGCTCCGGCGCGGAGAGCCTCACGGTGAAGCTCTACCGCACGAAGATGACCGAACTCACGGACGCGCTCACCCTCGGCGACTTCATCCACGACGAGCTCACCGCCCACGCCCTCTACGACAGCGTGACCGCGAAGACCGTCGAGATAACCTTGGTCAACCGCACCGCGGGAACCAGCTACTAGACCTTATGGCGAAACTCGAAAACAGGAAGAAGGTCACCCGCATTGACCTAGGCGACGGCGACTGGGCCGAAATCCCGGAGGTCATCAGCTTCGGCACGGCCGCCAGCTTCGCGGAAAACGCCAACGACGCCGCCAAGGTAATCCTCTCCGTCGTGACGGCGTGGAGCGTCACCGAGGACGGGACGCAGGTGGAGCTGAACGAGGCCAACGTCCGCCGCCTCGACATCGCCACCGTCAACGTCCTCATCGAGGCCATCGGCCAGAAGACCTCGCTCCCAAAAGTTCCGAGGCCCGAATAAGGAAGGCGGTGCGCTCGGGGTCATCGTGCCCCGAGCTCACCGACTACCTGATGAGCGAGAAGTTCGGGCTGGACTGGAAGGACGAGGACGTGAGGCGCATGGCCGCGTTCAGGATAATCCTTTCCGAGCTGAACGCCGGGCCAATCGTAAAACACAAGACACATGCCTGACACGCAAGTCCGAGCCGACATCATCATCAACGGAACCGACAACGCGTCGGCGACTTTGGCGAAGGTGAAAAAATCGATGGACAGCGTGAA
>JBBABD010000043.1 GCA_041657845.1 Parcubacteria group bacterium | reverse complement strand
GAATCTGGAAAACTCCTTATGAGTGGCTAAGCTATTACAATTTTCAAAGAATACATTTAACTCTTAATGGGCTTACACCTCAAGAGAAATACCTGCAAAGTGTTACCCTTGACTGTTAACTATACAGTTCTTGTTTTATTTTCAGCAGCCAAAGTCAAAATAACTAAATAAAGCTTTTTCTTCTCACTTTTTTATGATAAGCAATCGCAAAACGATGCGCTTCGCTGGTTATTCTTCCTAAAAGATTTTTATCATTTATAATATTTTTTAAATCATTTGAAAATTTGGAAATTGGAAATTGTTTAGAAATTAGAAATTGGAAATTAGAAATTTTACGTGTGGGTCCTTTGGCGACAGCAATTACCGGTATTTCCAGTTTTAATTCGCGCGCTAATTTATCATACATACTAAGATGTCCTTGTCCTCCATCCAATAATATAAGATCCGGTTTTGGCCAATTATTATTAAATCTTCGCATCAAAACTTCCTTCATCATTCCCACATCATCCGCGCTTGAAACAGTTTTTATCTTGAATTTTCGATACTGCGATTTGTCCGGTTCATTGTTTTTAAAAACTACCATCGATCCGACCGCGTATTGTCCGGAAATATTAGAAATATCATAGGCTTCGAGGCGAATATTTAATGACTGATTGCTGATTGCTGATAACTGCTCATCTTTGGATATTAGCGCAATATCGCGAATATGATTCAAAGCAAATATTTTATTCCTGATTTCCCCCGCCTTTTCGAACTCATACTTTTTAGAAAAATCTTGCATCTCTTTTTCCATTTTTTTAACCAAACTTTTTTTCTTTCCTTCCAATATCATTTTAATATTTCGGATATTTTTGAGATATTCTTTTCGGGAAATCGCTCCAGCGTGCGGTCCCGGGCAAAGTCCAATTTGGTAGTCTAGACAGCCTTTTTCCGTTTGTTGTCTAAGCGAATGATAGGGGAAAATCTTGCGAATAATTTTAAGCGCAATTTCCAATTGTTTTTTAGAAGTGTACGGACCATAATTATATTTGATAATATTCTTATTTTTTTCTAAATCGGTTCTTCGAAAAATTAAAATTCTGGGAAATTTTTCTTTGGTAATTACCGCATAACTGAACGATTTGTCATCTTTTAAATCAACATTATATTTCGGCTGGTATTTTTTGATTAAATTGGCCTCCAAAATCAACGCTTCCAAAACCGAATCGGTTTCTCTAGTTTCAATTTTCGCAATTTGAGAAATAGCATATTGCACCGGACGATTTTCAATTCTTCCATTGAAATAAGAGCTGACTCTGTTTTTTAAGTTAGTCGCTTTGCCAATATACAAAATTATTCCGGTTTTATCTTTGAAAATATAAACGCCAGAATTAGAAGAAAGTTTTTTAATATTATTATTCGACATCATCTGCATAAAAATGTCATCTTGAGCGAAGTGTCGTCGCGACACGGAGTCGAAAGATCTAATTAGATTCCTCGACTCGCTATCGCTCGCTCGGAATGACACAACTTAAAAAACTAAACAATTCCCAATGAAACCAGCTTTTCCCGACATCTTTCATATATTTCTTTTCCTTGGGGCTCAGGAAGAAACGCCAGTTCAGTGTCATTGGCTTCAATTATACTGCCAGTCTTGTGCGTTTTGGGATTATTGGCAATCTTTTCTCTCTCTATTCTCCGAAGCAAATTTTCAATGAAATTGAATCTCAGAAGCCTTTCCCCGCATTTTCTAATTACCTTTGAAAAACGACTGTCACTGACCATCTTTGGGTTTCTAGCTTCGGAAATTTCGAAATTAGGTTTGAACTTTTTTATCCATGAATTTCTAATCTGAAACTTTCTAAAAGTTTTAAAACCAAAAAAAGGAATCATAAAAGAATACTCATTGGCGGAAAATAAATTGACTTCAAACGGCCTCCCTTCAATATTTATTTTTAAAGATTCATCAGTAATAAAATAATTAAGGCAAATTCTATTTTTTATTTTATTGCCGTATCTTCTTTTCCCTATCATATGAATAAAGACAGTGACTAAAGTTCTTCCCGTCCATATTTTGCCTTTCTTTAATATCACAAAAAGATCCCAATCGCTATTCCTGCTAGTGTTTTTCATAGCCATCCTTCCGGTCGTCGCAATCATTCGGACAAAAGGAACAAATCTCAAAAAATAGACGACCCTTCGAAGCTTTTTTAATTTTAAGCAAGCAATCTTATTTTTTTTGAGTCTGCTTTCAACTAATTCTTTTCGCCCTTCCATAAAATAAAATCCTCGATATTCTTCAATGTATTTTCTTGCTTCCCCGCTTTCTAAATTATTCATAACATCCAATAATGAAATCCCGAATAGCTTTTCCTGTTCACTGGCGTCCTGCTCGCTGATTATTGCAAGATGTTTCCAGACCTCAAAAGCCGTCAGGGGATAATTTAGTTCGTCATAATAGACAATAGCGGCAATTATCTGTTTTTGGGCATTATTAAGCATTGAATTGTATTTTAGAGGTATATTTTATAATAAGACCAGTAAAAAAAATTTGCAAATAAAAAAACCTGATTGCTTATAAAGCGCCTAGGTTTTTCTTTCCCTAAAAAATATTGTTTCATTATTCCTCTTTTTTCTTTTCCACCAAATCATCCACAAAAACGCTCATTGCTGTTGTTATTGGAACTGACAAAATGGCTCCCAGCACTCCTCCTATTTTTGCTCCGATGAGAAGAGCTAGAATAACTACTATCGGATTAAGCCCCAAGGCTTTTTTCATTACCTGGGGAGTAATAATGTGCCCTTCAGCCTGTTGGATAATAACATAAGCAATCAAAATCAAAATTCCAGTAAGAGGAGAAACTAAAAATCCCAAAATTACTGCCGGAACAGCTGCAATTATAGGCCCAAGATAAGGCACTATCTCCAAAAGTCCTCCTAGAATTGCCAAGATTAAGGCATAAGGAATATCGAGAAAATACAGCGCCAAAAAATCAAGAGTAAAAATGATAAGCATTAAAAGCAACTGCCCCTGCATCCATCTTCCTATTTTCACATTTATTTTATCCGCCACAGAAATCGCATAATCATGATATTTCGAGGGAGTAATAGCGACAACAAATCCCTTCATTCCGTCTTTTTTTACTGAAAGATAAAAAGCAAGAGACAAAATAACGACTATCGAAATAAACCCGGAAAAAAATCCAACGGTCGTAGAAAATATCGATAAAGATGATTGAGTAAGTTGCTTCCCAATATCTTGAAACAAGCTTTGTTCACTAAAAGAAACATTGTGTTCTTGGACATACTTTTCCAATCCCCTGAAAGCTCCCGTTATTTTTTCCGCATAAACCGGAAAATTCTGGGAAAAATCCTTGGCTTGCTCAACAATAGGAGGAATCAGAAAGTAAATGATAGTTCCAATTATAGAAAAAAGGATGATATATATTATTAGCACCGCCAAAGATCTTGGAATCCTTTTTTTGTTCATCCAATCGACTATCGGTCCTATTGCCGCCGCAACAATAACTGAAATAAAAAGAATTGCCACAATATCCCGAATCATATACAAAAACCAGATTCCAAGAAGAATCAGGACTGTTCTGAAAATAATACCCGTAGAAATGTCGACTGTGTGTTTGCTAAGCATAAGCTTATATTTTTAGTATTTTTTCCAATTTTTTCCCATCCTTATGCGGTCCGATAACCGCCAGGTCGAGCTTCTTGTTTTGGAAAACATCTTTTGCTACCCTTAATATATCACTTTCCTTAACTTTGTCTATGTTTTTGAATATCTCCGGCAAAGTCATTATTTTCTTCTTTTTCACTTCCTGATCGACAAAAAACATTGCCACTTCATCCGACGATTCAAAACCCATCACGCTTTTTCCCTTGATAAAATCCTTGGCATTTTGGAGCTCCTTATTGCTTACTTTTTCAGTTGAAATTTTTCGGTATTCGTTTAAAATAGTTTCAATTGTGAGCTCCAGCTTATCATGATTCACTCCGGCTTGAGTTGCTAAAATTCCGCAATCTTCGAAAGCATCGGTAGAAGTTCTGACATGATAGGCTAGTCCTCTTTTCTCTCTGACTTCAATAAAAAGTCGACTACTCATATTGCCTCCCAAAATAATCGAAAGTAGTCCCAGAGCAAAACGATCTTTGTGATTAAAATTAAACGTTCTTGAACCTAAAAGAAAATGGGTCTGGTCGGTATTTTTTTGCTTAACTATCAGTTTCGGTTTTTTTTGATTCTCAATCACTTTTTTAAACTTCGGCTTCACGCCTTTTTTCATCCCGGAAAAATATTTCCTGGCCAAATCTAGAGTTTTTTTCTCATTAAATTTCCCGGCAATGCAAACCACCGAATCATTGGCCACATAAAAACGCCTGAGATAATCCATAAAATCTTTTCTCTTGAAAGCTGAGACAGTTTTTTTAAATCCAGCAACAGGAACTCCCAGTGGATTTTTTTTGTATAAAAGATCTCCTAAAACTATTTCCACATCTATTGTAGGAGTATCTTCATATAAGCTTATTTCCTGGATAATCGTTCCTTTTTCTTTTTCAATTTCAACTTCTTCTATTTTGGAATTCAAGAACATATCGGAAATAACATCCAAAGCTACTTCTGAATGCTTGGCATCCACTTTGGCATAGTAAGCAGTCTTGTCCACACCGGTAAAAGCGTTAAATTCTCCTCCAATAGAATCCAGCGTTTCGGAAATATCCAAAGTGGTCGGCCTTTTCTCCGTTCCTTTAAACATCATATGCTCGATAAAATGGGAAAGCCCGGCTTCTTTTTCAGTTTCATATCTCGACCCGACGCCGACCATCACCACCACCGTCACCGTTTCCGTGTTTTTCATCGGAACAGTCAAAATGCGAAGCCCATTGGGCAGGATTGTTTTTTTGTGATTCATAAAAGAATTTTTTAATTCTTAATTTTTGAATTTTTAAATAAATCTTAAATCTAAATTTTTAAACATTAAAAATTAGAAATTATTTATAAAATTAAAAATTACAAAATTTAAAAATTGATTTCTATTTTTTATTTCTTAATCCTACTAAACCTGATAAGTCCTGAACATGGCACAATTTCTATCCCTTTCTTCTGAAGCTCATCCAAAAACAAATTCATTCCCAAGGAATCGGAAGAGATGTGTCCAGCAATAACCACGTTGATATGATATTTTTCCGCTTCTTTTCGATTCTCTTCACTTATATGCATTCCAATTACCGTTCCAATTCCAACTTGCGAAAGTTTTTCATACATTCCCTTGCTTCCTTCAGTTCCTCCGGTAATTTCTGTCAACGCGATTTTTCCCGCCTTGCTATCCTCCGAACCGGTAAATATCATTGGCCCAAAACCCTTTTTGGCCGCTTCTTTATATTCCGGTATTTCCAAAAGTGATTTGATAATTTCTCCCACATATTCCGGCTTGTCTTTTTTAATTTTTTTGTCGACAAAGTTGGCTACCAAATTATCCGCGGGAGTATGGACATTTACGAAACCGATTTTCAAAAGTTTTGCCGAATCAACAGCTTTGTAATGATTAGCTGCGCTTACTCCTCGAGTTACTTCGCTGATTCTTATCTTCATCAAACTTTCGGCGATGTTTATCGGCACTCCATATTGAGCCAAGACGTCGGCCTGAAGATGCATAGCATCGTCCAATCCGGCCAATCCCATTCCAACCGGGTGATGTCCGATTACGGTTTCGATATCCAATTCCTCAGCCATCATTAATTCGGCCGTATCAATATCAATTCCTACCATCACTTTTTTTATATTTTTTTCTCCATTGTCAAAATGAATTCTGGTATCGGAATATGGATTGGTTAATTTTTCCGCGTCAAAAATTTCTTTTTTGTCCCTGGAAAGTTTTTCGTACTTTTCTCTGGTTCTCTTGAGTTCTTTCGCAATATGCTCTTTGGTTCTGAAATCGGATTTGATTCCCATTTCGATTGCCAGTTTGTAGATTTGCTGAAGGTTCATAAAAACTTTTCTTTAAAATAATTATCTAATTCTTCTATTTTAATTCTGCTTTGTTCCATCGTGTCTCGATCTCTAACCGTTACGTCCCCATTCTCTAAGCTGTCAAAATCGACAGTTACACAATACGGGGTTCC
>JBBABD010000042.1 GCA_041657845.1 Parcubacteria group bacterium | reverse complement strand
AAAACCCGCATTTCCCGTGTAAATTCCGTCGCTATCTAATTCATATACGCTTCCGAAAACTTTATCAAATTTAAGATGCTTTTTGTTATATTCTTCAACTATTTCCGAAGGAGAACCGGAAATAGCAATAATATTATAATTTTCTTTTTTTAATTTTGTAATTAAATTTTCGGCAAAAATATAGGTTCTTTTTTCGTGAAACCGAATAACTTCCTGGCTGGCTTTCAGAACGTCCTCCCGTTTGCACCCTTTGATATATTTTGCATACAAATCGACCAGAGCCAGCCTGTATTTTTCATAAGTCCCCTTGTGTTCAATCCATTCAGAATAAACATCAACTAGTTTATACTTCACCGACTTGGGAAAAACTCCCATAAAAACCAACTCATTTATCAAGACAAAATGGAGATTTTTTCGAAAAATCGTTCCGTCAATGTCAAAAATAGCAATTTTATTTTTTGCATTCATACTCCTAAACTAGATATTCTAATATTTTAATCTATGTACATTCTATCAGAATTAGCTAAAATTTGTTAGCTATGCACCATTACTGGAGTTCCAATATCTGTCCAATTATAAACTCTTTCTGCCGGCCCAACGCCAAGCCGGACACAGCCATGAGACACAGGCGTTCCTAAATGATTTTGCCCTTCTTTATATCCTCCTGGCCATTCAGGAAGTTCATGAATTCCGAATTTTCCCGAAGGTACCAGTGCTTGCCAATAGGGCATAAAAAGGCCGTACTCTTTTGACCAAGCTCGCGGAGTTTTGTTGGCAATATGATAAGTTCCATTGGGAGTTTCCATCCCTTTCTTCCCGGATGAAACCATAAAAGCATCAAGGATCTCTCCATTTTCGAAAATGGCCATTACCTGGCTCTTTGTATTTATATCAATATATTTCCCTTCTTTGATCTTGGCCTCAGTGAATTTTTTGGCTTGTTCCAGTCGAGCGCTGAAATCCTTTTCCCATATCTGAACAATTGTGATTGGTTTTGTTTCAAAAACTGTTTCTCCTATTTTCCTGTATTTTTCATCACTTTCATCCTTATACCGAGTGTAAGTTTCGATAACATACCTAGTGCCTCTTTCCAAATCCCCTTTGGGCATAAGATTTATTTCATTTTTTTCATTATCCGCCTCCCAGCCCAATTCTTTGAAAGGGCTAATAACAAATTTCACCTTAAAATCGCCAATTGGCTTATCAAAAGTTGCCTTTATCGGATCTTCTATATCCAACAGCACTTCTTTTGCGCCAAAAGCTGGATAAAAATCGGTTAATTTCGGATAAGAAATCGTTTTGAAGCGAAATGAATTATCAACAGAAAAAAGAAAATAATTTTTCCCATAAATGTTTATATTGTATTCGCTTTCCGGATTCCAAAATTTCTTTGGAGTTATAACTAATTTTTTGTTTCCATTTTCCAATTTATAGTCAAAATCAATTTGGGGGGATACTTCCACCTTCCATCCAAAATGATTATGGATCACCGGCCTTGAAAAATTAATCGTAATTGAATTATTAGGAATAATTTCTTTTCTTGTTTCTATTAAAGAAACAGAATAAAACAATGAGGGATATTGAGTGGTAACAAAAAATACTCCGGATATAAACAGGATAATAATTGAAGCGATTAGCAAAAACCAATCTCCTTTTCTATTTTTTTTCTTTTCGCCTTTTATGTAAACATTATTCATAAATATAAGACTTGCTTGTTTGACTATGACAATTCACTTTTCGGAGGTGCGATTTTAAAATAGTCCGCCATCGCGCCACAACAAGTGAATTGGAAGAGGCAAACAAGCAAGTCATAAGCATATTCATCTAGCTAATTGTTCTCCTCAAATATTTTTTTCGCCTCGTTCCAAACATTAGGATAATTTTGCTGAACCTTCGCCCAGTACCACCATTCCACTCCCCAAATGTAAACTCCGGAAAACCCTGAATTCTTGGCGAATTGAACATTGTCCCTGAGCTTGTTTTCATTCATTGATACAAGTTGATCTGAAAGCGGAAAATTAACTGTCCAACCTTGGAGCCACGGCTCTCCTTGAAGTTCAATCACAAAAGCATTCTTTTGATTGGCAAAAACACTAATTAAAAGCCTCTTGAACTTAAAAAAGTTCGGACCAATCGGATATTTCCAGGCTCCCAACCTTTTGTTGACCACCTCGCGATACATCGTTGTTCCAAAGATATCCGCCCTTTTGGCGGCTGGAATCCAAAGACTAAGCTCTCCGCTGTCAGTTACAATAATTTTTCTCGAACTATCATTGTCTCTGACGATTTTTATTTCTTGGTCAACCAAAGCATAATCAGCAACCGGACAGACTCCAAAATCTAAAAATGGTTCATTTTCCACTTGCCAATATTTCACTGCGGAGTAATTCTTGAAATGATTGACCGCCGCTTCAACAAATTTAATCAAACTTTCTTTTCTTTTAACATCATCGGCATTTGCCCACTCCGGAATAAAGCATTCTGGCCAGCGGGGAACTTTTTGCCCGACAACCAGAATGACTTCCGCCTTTCTTTTCTGCGCTTCTTGGAGTTGCCATTCAACTTCAGAAAAATCATACTTTCCTTCTTCCGGCTCCACCCAATCCCAATAAATAGGCACTCTTATTTTCCTTACTTTTAAATCATCCAACATTGCCGAGTACGTTTCTTTCCAATCAAGACCGATATCCTTGGCATAACGATTGGAAAATGTCACCCCCATATCAACCTTACTTTCGACATTTTTTACTGGAAGGTTGAAATAAACCAGAAATAAAATAACAATAACCGTCGAAACAGAAAGAATTAGGCAAGATGCTTTGAATATTTTTTTGAACACGGTATTGATAAATTTTAAGTTCTAAATTTAAAATTTTAAATGAAATCTAAATGGACAAATTTTTAAACATTTAGAAATTTAAAATTAATTTAAAATTTATTATTTATAATTTAAAATTATGAATTAAAAAATAAAAATATTATCTGATAAAAATAAACACAATGCCGACTCCGATCAAAACAATCGCTCCAGTTTTCTGAGCCCAGTCCCAAAAATAGAGTTTTTCTTGGAACGCAAAAGGAAATTTTTTGTGGGCAAAATAGGCCAGAGCTAAAACGAAAACATATTGGGATGAAACCAGGGAATTAACCAGCGTCACGCTTCCCATAGCGATAGCAACGTTGAGAAGAATGGAGCTTGTTCCGCCTAGGATTTTATTGCCAATAAATAATCCTCCGGTTTGGTATTCTTTTTTCTTCGGTTTTTTAAATTCATTGAGGCTTCTGCATATTTCCTTCCTCCATTTGGGAATCAGGAAATAGCTCATCACCGCGAGAAAACATCCGAATCTTGTCCAAATAAATCCGTTAAAAAAAGTCTGTTCATTGTATACAAATTTAAAAACAAAATAAGACAAAGCCAAAAGAAGTCCCGCTGAGAGAGAAAAGTAAAAACCGGAAAAAAATTTCTTTTTATTTATTTTTAGTGGAAGATCAAAAGAGATTAGGAGCCCTCCAAAAATTAAAAGGGCCACTCCAATTATTTGGATCAAAGCTAGTTTTTCGCTGGAAAAAATCAGAGAAAGAAAATAAGTCGCCACTGGAATTACAGCTCCAACTATGGGAGAGACGCGGCTCGCTTCGCTTTTTTGGATAGCAAAATAAAGCGCCAAAATTCCATAGCTAAATAGCGCTCCTCCTAAGAGACTGAGAAATATTTGCCATCCGCTTGGAATTGAAAATCCGACAAAAGGTATGAAAGCCACGGCAAAAATCCCGAATAATGCAATGAAAAAAGAATAAACCGGAGCGGAAGTAATCCGTTTTGAGCCTAGCAAAAACTTGTCCAATATTATTGTTAGAGCTCCAAGAAAATATGATCCCAATGCCGCAAAAATGAAAATCATAAGCCGTTATTCTGAATTATTTTTTTATATTCGTAAAAACTTTTTCTTGGTTTTCTTTCCAGCGTTTTGTAATCAATTTCAATTAAGCCGAATCTCGGCCAAAAACCGCGCACATCCGGAAATTCAAAATTATCCAGCAGCGACCAATAAAAATAGCCTCGAACATCAACTCCATCTTCAATTGCTTTATGCAAAAATATTAAATGATTTTTTATATAATTCAGCCGCCCTGAATCATCAGCATCAGCTAAACCATTTTCGGTGATATAAATTGGCAAATTATATTTCTTTAATGTCAGCATGGTATCATATATTCCTTTTGGATAAATTTCCCACTCCAAATCGCTCATTTCAATTCGAGATAATTTTTTCTTTCTGAGTGCAATTTCAAAATTTTTATAATAATTGCACCCCATAAAATCAACATGCGACATTGTCTTTTTCGCGAAGTATTTACTGCAATATTCGGGGAAAAAAGTTACTAGCTTCTGCAGTGGTCCCCACAAAAATGATTGATACGCCATAAAACTCAGGGCGTTACCAACTCTTGCACCAGCATCTATTTTATGAATAAGTTTATATACTTTCTTATACGATTCAAGCAAATTAAAATACGCCTTTAAGAAATTTATTAGACCTTTTTTCGCGGGAGGTTGAGATCCTAAAAAATATCCAAATCCTAATCCGACATTTGGCTCATTAACAACAACCCAAAATTTCACCAAATCTTTATATTCCCCAACGACTTTTTTGACAAATCTGGAAAAATATTCGGCAGATTTTTTGTTTGTCCATCCACCCATTTCAGCAAACCAAATCGGCTCTGTCCAATGCCAAAGTGTCACAAACGGTTCCATTCCCCTTTCGCGCAATGCTATCAAAACATCCCTATAATGTTCGACTTCTTTTTGATCAAATTTTCCTTCCTCCGGTTCAATGCGCGACCATTCAATCGAAAATCTATGAGCATTATGCCCGCCACTTTTTGCCAAGTCAAAATCTTTTTCATACAAATTATAATGATCACAAGCACGACCTGAAATATAATTTTCGGGATTGAACATTTCAGGAAATCTGTCTTGCTGCCATTTTTGCCATTTCTTCTTTGCTTCATTGGCTAATCTATCCGCGTTATCCTTCTCCCACTGTGTCCAATTATTATTAGTACCTCCTTCAACTTGATGCGCACTCGTTGCTGCGCCCCACAGAAAACCTTTTGGGAATTTATTGTCCATATAAATTAATTTTACACTAAAATTGCCATTAAACAAAACGAAAAGAAGCGCCTTACAACGCTTCTTTAAAAACCTAAAAACTGCAACCTAAAAGGCTATGTACTTTTAATCTGCATTACTTTTCCATAATACAAGCTCACATCGCTCACCCACTTCTGGACTCCAGCCGGATCATGGCCGGCACAACTTGATCCGCATTTCCAAACTAGCATTTTCTTCGGTTCATTTATGTTTTTGGAAACTAACGTTTCAATCCTTTTGCCAACAATTTCAACTGCTTCTTTCGGACTGCCAAAACAAGCATATCCCATTGAAGTTCCCCTGCTTCCGGATCCTTTGTAGCCCCAATAATTATAGCAAGTTTCTCCTCTTTGCGATGGAGCATGCTTTCCCCAATCACTTTCCTTTTTGGCGATTCCAATCACAAAAGCCGCCACTCTTTGGTCAAGTTTCATAATAGAGGGAATCATTTCTTTTATTGGAGCATTGCCCACCAAATCATATATTTGTTCTTGAATGTCTGTTTCTCCATTGCTAGCATTCTTTTCTATTTTTTTAACTTCATTCTTTCTGTCTACGGAATGTTTTTTCTTTTGCTCTTCCCGCTGACTTTGAACTATGGATTCTATATAATCTGTCTTGGCAATCCACTCACGCTCGCAATACAAATGCCCTTCAGAATTATAGCCATTAGCAAAAAACCTAGGAAAGATAGCATCCAATTGGTTATAAAAAAAGCAACCTGAGATTAAAATCAGGATGGTTAGAATTGATATTTTCTTGTTTTTTAGTACCGAATGAATCCTCCTGCCCGCAATGCTTCGCATAGCGATGCAGACGGGCCCTTCAATCCAGTTTTTTGCCTTAAAAGAGGCAAAAATACTCATAAGTTGTCATTACTGATTATATCCCTTCATACCCCCAGAAACACATATTCTAAGATACCACGAACTCAAATTTCGGTCAAGAACAAAATCCAGGATGTAAAGAGGAAATAGAAATGTCCGCTTTTGCGGGAAATAAAAATGTCCGCTTTGGACAATTTTGTTAATTTTTAGAATATTGAAATTTTCTCCAAGGATGATCGACAGCCGGCTTTACCGGAATA
>JBBABD010000041.1 GCA_041657845.1 Parcubacteria group bacterium | reverse complement strand
TATGAATTAGATAGCGACGGAATTTACACGGGAAATGCGGTTTTTGAGCCTACCAAGAATAAAGGAGAAGTAGCTAAACAATATGCAGTAGAAAACGGAATAACTTTTAAAGATTCTTATGGGATGGGCGATACTGAATCCGATGCCAGTTTTCTGAAACTGGTTGATCAACCGATAGTTTTTAATCCAAACACGAATCTCAAAGAAATTGCGGAAAAAGAAAATTGGAGAATAGTTGTGGAAAAAAAGGATGTTATCTATGAAATTAATAAATAATTTTTAAATTAAAATTATGCCGGGAATAAGTAAAAATTTAGATGCCTTTGTCGAAAAAACTGTTTGGATCTGGCTTCCATTTGTGGCCTTCTTTTTGCTGATTAAGAAGGTTATGGAAAAGAAGAAAAATTAAGTTAGTCAATTTGCGTTGCACCAAGCGGATTAAGCGTGAATTAGAATAGTGATAGCATATACAGTGATACGGCATTATCTTAGAAATAAAAATAATTTTTACAAGTAAAAACCCCGATGAAATCGGGGTTTTTCTAAAAACTTTAGAATATTTTTTATTTCACGCTTTCAACGAATTTCTTAAAAGCTTCCGGACTTTCAATGGCAAGTTGCGATAAAACTTTTCGGTCGAGTTCTATTTTTTTGTCCTTTAGAAGCTTGATGAAAAGATTGTAGCGCAGGCCGTTTTCTTTGAGGGCGTTATTGAGGCGGACAATCCAAAGGGATCGGTTGGTTCTTTTTTTGGTACGTCTGTCTCGATAGGCGTATTTTCCAGCCTTAATGACAGCTTCTTTAGCGGCTATATAGTTGGTTTTTCTTCTCCATTTGTAGCCTTTGGCTATTTTTATTACTTTCTTTCTTCTTTTGGAAGCGGTCACTCCGCGTTTTACTCTTGGCATATATGTATATCTCTAAACTTACACGAAAACATTCTCGAATTATCGCGAAAAAATTTAGTGATTTTTCGGGATAAGTTTAGTGATTGTTTAGTAATTATATTATAAGTTCGGCAATCCTTTGATTATGTTTTTTTCGTCAGTTCTAAAGAGTCTGATGTCTCTTCGCTTTTTCCTTTTAAAATTTCCGGTTTCTCGCGTATTATAATGATTTTGTCCGGAATGTCTGACTATGACCTTTCCATTCTTGGTAATTTTGACTTTTTTGATTACTGATTTTTTGGTCTTTTGCTTCATGATGATATAAATCACTAAACAAACGCGAAACATTTCTCGAATTGTCACGAAAAATTTTTCGGGATTCTTAGTGATTAAATTAGCGATTGTTTAGTGATTAATTTATTCCGGGGCGACTATGACATTGAATCCCTGGGGAGTTCCCTTTATCGGCTCTTCGAGTTTGTGGGGAGTGGTGATCTGGAAGATGAAATTTTCGAGATTTTTTCTGCCGAGGTCTCGGTGCATTTTTTCTCTTCCCTTGAGGACCAGTTCTATTTTGACTTTATTCCCTTTGCTTAAAAATTTGTCAGTCTGTTCTTTTTTGAAATTTAAATCATGCTCTCCAATTTTGAGTCCTATTCGAATTCCCTTAAGCTCAACTTTCTTTTGTTTGGCCTGAGCCAAACGAGTTTGCTTTGATTGCTGGTACTGGTGCTTTCCGTAGTCCATTATTTTGCAAACAGGAGGAACAGCTTTAGGAAAGACTTCAACTAAATCCAATTCGCGCTCCTTGGAAATTTCCAAAGCTTTCCACGTTTCCATATCGCCCAAGTTGTTTCCTTGATCGTCAATAAGCATTATTCGCGGAACTCTGATAAATTCATTAATCCGGAGTGCATGAGGATCCCTCGCTATTTTTTGTCTTGGTCTAAAAACTCTGCGTATAAATTTGGATAGAACCGATAAGTCCGATGGGACAAATTGGATCAATATTATTTTTTAATTTTTGTGGAGTTGATGGGAATTGCACCCATGTCCAAAATTGAATCTCAAAAATATTCTACACGTTTAGTTTATTTATTCCGCCGTCCGCCAGTTGGCGGAGGCGGATACAAAACTTTGAAATGAAAAATAAACAAAAGTTTTCAAAGCTCGCCCTGAGAATGTTTCGCGAAAATAATTCAGGAAATTATTTTTTGCTATTCTCATGATTGACACCGAAACCTTTTATGAGAAATAAAAAGCTCGATGGTTCTCGCTAATTAATTAAGCAAGAACGGAAGCGAAAGAAGGAGCGAACGCTCGCGCGAAGCTTTCTTTCACTTTTGATATGAAGTTTGCACTTATATCTTTTGCAGAAATTTTTATGACATTACTGCAATAGTCAACGTGCTTATTTTTGAAATAACAATCTGTCGAAGCTAGACAACCCCGTACCGCCTTCGGCGGAATTTTCAATTACCAATTTTCAATTTACAAACAATTTTTAAATTTACAATGTTTTAAACATTTGAAAATTTAGTCATTGTAAATTAATTGAAAATTGTAAATTGATAATTGTAAATTTCAAAAATCAACCTATTGATTTTTGAGCGTTCTTTCCATTTTTCTTTTCGCCTCTCTTTTTTGAATCGTATCTCTTTTATCGAACTGTTTCTTTCCTCTCCCGACAGCGAATTCAAGTTTGATTAACTTCCTCTTAGTATACACACAAAGAGGCACCAGTGTCAAGCCTTCTACGTTCATTTTTCCTATAAGATGTTTAATTTCAGATTTCTTCAAAAGTACCTTTCTAGAACGAGTTGGATCGTAGTTTTTTATCTCCCCGGAAAATTTATAGGGAGGTATGCTGGCATTAGTTAAAAAAAACTCCTGGCTCTTTCTGGTGACAAAACTTCCGTTAAGCGATATGTGCCCGGTCTTTATCGATTTAACTTCCGGCCCAGTCAAAACCAAACCGGCTTCATATTTATCCTGAAGTTCATAGTCAAAAGTCGCTCGTTTGTTTTTTGCCAGAATGTTCATATGCTTCTATTTTAACACATTTATGACTTACGCGCTTGCTAAGGCTAGAGGTTCAACCTTGGGCGATGTCTTAGCTCCTCAAAAGGTTGAACCTCTTGAGATGCATTGACTCTATTACAATTTTTTTCAGCAAGCGCGTAAGTCCTTTTTCTTTCAAAAAGTAAAAAAGCGGGTTATATTTGATATCAAATATTGTTTGGCGTTGTACTCTGGGAGCATTTTTTCATTCAAAATAATTGCTAAAATATGCTTATTAATGTGCAAGAAATAAATTTATAATTCACGGGACTTACGCGCTTGCTTTAAAAATATCAATTTCACCGAAACAACAATAATTTTTTATGAAGCAATATTGGCATATTTTAAACTCCTGTGGGATATTTTTCATCAAATAAACGAGTTCTGAATTAGACAGATTTACTTACGCAGAAATGATAATTTTCCAGCCTTATTTTTCCAAAAAATATTCTCAAAAAATGGAATAAAAAAATGGCAAAAATTAATAGCGGATTTTGAAGTTTTTTGCAAAATTTTTAGTTATCAAATAAGTGCGAAAAAACCCTTATCTTAAAGGAAAAAATAATCTATATTCGATATCGAATATTATCCAAATTTTTGCTTGCGGGTATTTCGCCAATATTGTATAATTTGAGTATTAATAAGGAGGCTAAATTCTTGTATAAAAGGGGGAATCCTAAAAACAAAAATGCCGAAAAAAAAGAAAAAAAAGGAGAATAAAAACGACAGTCTGGTAGAGACTTATTTTATACCGCTTTCAGAGGCGGCAAAGATAACCGGCTATACCCCGGAACATCTTAACTTGCTTTGTCGCAAGGGTTTTTTGCAGGCCAAGAAATTTGGAAGAAATTGGGAGACTACCCGGGAATGGCTAAATGAATTTTTATTTGTCAGCAAGTCTGAAAAAAGAAAAGGGAAGAAAAAAAAGTCAAGAGAGAGTTTGGTTCTCAGAGCCGATGAAAATACCGGTTCTTCTCCTGAGGTTTTCAAGAAGGAAAAAGAAGCAATAAAAGATTCAAAAGTTCAGGAAGAGAAAAAAGAAGATTTTGAGAATGGGGAAAAAGAAGAGAAGAAAGAAAAAATAAAAATTTCTTGGACAAAGGCATTCTTGAAATTTTCACTGATTACAGTCGTTTCATTTCTTATTTTTTTTGGAGTTTCATTTTTCGAATATGCCAGAACAAAAAATTATTTTGCAGAAAAAAATATTCCCTTTGGTTTTTCGGAAGATACTTTTCTTTTTGATGAAGGGAGGGGGATTGTTGAAGGAGAAGAAAATATTAAAAAAGTTGAAGGAGAAGAGACGGCAAACCCCGAAGGTTCAATTGCTTCGAGTGAAAATTACAGCCTCAAAGAAATAGGTTTTGGAGGAAATATTATTGCATCAGCGAGTGGAGAAAATTTGCAATTGGAAATTTCCGATATCAGGAGCGAAGTCTTTGCGACCAAGGATGGAAAAGAATCGCAAGTTGTGATTTCTTGGAAAACCAATAAGCTGGCTATTTCTGAAATTGAATATTCAAAAAACGATAGCGCCAGTTCAAAAAAAATGAACGAAAAATTTTACGGATTTAATCATAGCGTAGTGATTGCAAAACTGGATCTTGCAACAACGTATGTTTATAAAATTAAAGCAAAGGATCGATGGGGGAATGAAATTTATTCCGAAAGGTTTGGAATTTATACGGGATCAAAAATAATTTCGGTTTTCGATCTAATACTCAAGGCAGTCAATGACACATTCAGTTGGGCGGTAAAAAAGTAATTTAAGATTTATATTTCAGATTAAAAATGAAAATAAAAAATAAAATCTTAATAAAAATTCTAATAGTTCCGGTTACAATCGGAATAGCGTTAGGTTTTACTTTCTCTTTCGCTCAAACGCCAAATGGGATTAATGTTACGGCCTATATTGTTAACAGTGAGAACAAAGAAATTGCCAATGGAGAATATGACATAAGGTTCGCGCTTTATTCGACAGACCGAACAGAAATTGATCAATATCCTTCAGTAAGCGATTTAAGGGTTTGGGAAGAAACGCAAAAAGTTAAAATTGCCGACGGATATATTAATGCTTATCTGGGATCAACAACCCCTCTTCCTGATAGCGTTAGTTTTTCCAAGAACAGCTATTATCTCGGAATTAGGATTGGAACTGATAGTGAAATGGTTCCTCGAAAAAAAGTAGGAGCAGTTCCTTTGGCGATTGATTCTATGAGAGTTCAGGGAATGGTTCCTGGAACCAGTTCTGGAAATTTAGCAATTTTGGGAACGGGTGGAAAAATTAACATCAAACAGCTTCCAACCGGGACTAGCGGAAATAAATTACTGCTAGCTAGCGATCTTCCATCCGAGCAGGACGAAGTTACTTTCAGCGGCAGTTATGATTATTTGACTTTGTCCGGACAGGAAATAACTTTGGATCAAATTAATCTCGGAACTGATGTGGCCGGAATGCTGGGTGTTTCGAATGGGGGAACGAATCTGACAACAATTGGCGATGCCGGAAGCGTGGCTTACAGCGATGGAACCTCTTTTGAATTTACCGGGGTGGGAGTTGCAGGACAGGTTTTAACTTCCAATGGAGCGGGAGCGCCTACTTGGGGAAACCAAACCATTACTCTTAGCGGAGACGTTACCGGAAGCGGAACAACCAGTATCACTACTACTATTGCCGACAACTCAGTCGACGGAACCGATATCGCTTTAGGTTCCGATGCTCAAGGAGATGTTATGTACTATAACGGTACCGATTGGGCTAGATTGCCAGCCGGAACCAGCGGATATTATTTACAAACTCAGGGAACTGGAGCTAATCCTAAATGGGCAACCGCAACTGCCGGAACTAGCGATTGGAGTCAAGTAGCCGGATCTCCAAACATTACTTATCTAACAGACACAACCAGCGACTTTATTGTCGGCGCTGCAACTTCCGCCGCTCCGTTCTTCTTCGATACCAGCGAGGCCAGTTTGACCTTGGGAGTGGAAGGAGCCAGCGGAAGCTTAGCTCTTGTTTCCGATCAAGCGACTAACTATACCGCGACGCTTAATCCGAATACCGCGATGACATCAAACGCTTCCTTTTATCTTCCCGCCGACGAACCGGCCGGAACTTATCTTTTAACTATGACGACCGGAGGAGTGATGGGATATGATTCCAATACTTACATTACCGGCAACCAAACCATTACTTTATCCGGAGACGTTACCGGAAGCGGAACAACCAGTATCACTACTACCATCGCCGACAATTCAGTCGACGGAAGCGATATCGCTTTAGGTTCCGACGAGCAAGGAGACATTATGTATTACGACGGCACCAACTGGGTGGCGCTGGTACACGGAACTAGCGGAAATCTTCTTCAGTCCGGAGGACACGGAGGAAATCCTAGCTGGATAGCTTCCGGAGGAGTTGGAAATTCCAAATGGATAGACGCTACCACTTACACTTACCTCACCGCTGTCACTGAAGATTTAGTAATTGGTTCCACTACCGCTACCGCTCCGTTCTTCTTCGATACCAGCGAGGCCAGTTTGACCTTGGGAGTGGAAGGAGCCAGCGGAAGCTTAGCTCTTGTTTCCGATCAAGCGACTAACTATACCGCGACGCTTAATCCGAATACCGC
>JBBABD010000040.1 GCA_041657845.1 Parcubacteria group bacterium | reverse complement strand
AAATTTCTAATTTCCATTCCTTCAAAAGTTAATCCGTATGCAACTTTCTGAAAAGGGGAAAAGATAACAAAAAATACCGAGCGGATCGGATTAAAAAAATTGTATGGGTTAAAAAAAATAAGGAACCCTGAAATCGCCATAACGGAAACTAATTTAAAAAATTTTCCCGAGAAAAAATTAAAAGACATAATGCGATGAATTATGAATCATGAATTATGAATCATGCAAAAAGCATTGAGTATTAAAATTCGTAATTCATGATTCATGATTCTTGATTCTAAATTAGGGATTTCGCGTATTCATTTTCAACCAGGACATATTTGAGATTCTCAAGGTCTTCAAGCACTATTCCTGTCCCCCGAACAACAGCCGTCAAGGGATCCTCCATCATTCTCACCGGCATTTCAGTCTGATTAGCAACCAACTTGTCCATTCCCCTAATCAAACTTCCTCCGCCGGCCAGGATTATTCCCCTTTGCATCACATCGGCCAAAAGTTCAGGGGGGGTATCTTCGACTACTGATTTGATATTGTTGATAATAATCCTTATTGATCTGGATAACGCTTGGCGTATTTGCTCATCATTAGCCATAACCTCTTTTGGAAGCCCGCTAATTAAATCTCTGCCTCGCATAGGCATTGTCATAGCTTCTTTCATCGGATAAGCGCTTCCAATAGCAATTTTTGCATCTTCCGCCGTTTTTTCTCCAATCAGAAGATTAAATTCATCACGGCAATATCTGACAATGTCTTCATTCATTTCATCGCCAGCCACCCGAAGACTTCTGGATATTACTACTCCTCCCAAAGATATGACTGCAATTTCTGAAGTTCCTCCTCCGATATCAACTACCATATTTCCGGCTGCTTCAGTAATAGGAAGACGCGCCCCAATCGCCGCCGCCATCGGTTCATCAATAAGATAAGCTTCCCTCGCCCCGGCATTAGTCGCCGCATCGATCACTGCTCTTTTTTCCACTTCGGTTATTCCAGAAGGAATTCCAATTAGAACTCTCGGCCTCGGTATCAAAGAAAAGGATTGCTTTCCAACCTTATTAATAAAATGGCGGAGCATTTGTTCGGTAATTTCAAAGTCGCTCACCACCCCGTCAACTAAAGGCCTTGTGGCCACAATATGTCCCGGAGTTTTTCCGACCATTCTTTTGGCATCTTTCCCGATGGCAAGAATTTGACCAGTTTTTTTGTTGACCGCCACAACTGAAGGTTCATTAATGACAATCCCCTTGCCTTTCACATAGACCAGCGTGTTAGCTGTTCCAAGATCAATTCCAATGTCCTGGGAAACCTTGCCAAATAAACCGCCTATTATTTTAGATATATTTTCTAATTTTTTAAACATAAAAAAAACTAACCTAACTCATTATGGTTTCTAAAACCCCTATTTTGTTTTTGTTTTAAGGTTCGTTAATAATAACCCAAAATAGGCATAAAGTCAAAACTGCTATTTTTAGTCTAGCATAAACTTTTTTCAAGAAATCTATCGGCTTTTTCAAGGGTTTTTTGGGAACTTTTATAGGTTAACTGCTTTAGTGCCTCTTCAAATGGAAGCCAAACAAAATCAATATGCTCATCAGAGAGTCTGACATTTTCTGATTTTGTTTCCGCCAAAAGAAATACTGCTTTTTTTGCAATCAATGTTTTTCGCCCGTTTCTCTTTCTCTCTTTTTTTTCTTCTCCAGAAGCGCGATAAAAATAGCGATTATTTTCACAGAAATCAGAAATCATTTTTAAATTAGATATTCCGGTTTCTTCAAAGACTTCCCGACGCATCGTTTCTTCTTCAGTCTCGCCTTTTTCTGTGTGTCCTTTCACAAAACCCCAATAATCATTTCCATTTTTCATTTTTCCATAATCAAGCAGAAGATAAAAAATATTATTATCTTTTTTTCTAAAAATCACTGCTCCGACTGATTTTTCAAACGCGATCATAAATTATCAAAATAATTATCTTTAGTTTTATAACTTTTTACCGCCAGCTTGCAGAATTCAAACATGGGTTTCGGCAATTTATTCAAGCTATGCCAATTCCAGCTTTCCATCTTGTCTGGCTCTAATATTTTCTGTTCTCCGCTTTTCCAATCGGCCACCATTCCAAAATGAATATAATGCTTGGGCTTATATTTCCTTACATTAGCCACAAATTGAAATCTCAGATTTTTTATTTTTATTCCGCATTCTTCCGCTAATTCTCGAAGCGCGCCTTCCTCAATTGATTCCATATATTCCAAATGCCCGCCCGGAAAAGCATACTCTCCTTCTCCATGAGAACCCTTTCTTTTTCCCAGCAAAATTTTCCCATTCTTAAAAATCATTACGCCGATTCCGATTCTTGGTCTATTTTCTTCCATAAAATTATAAATTTTTTAATAAATAGGGCATTATGATTTCTTGTCCAAAACCTAGTTTAAGTTTTCTAATTTCCTTAATGCTCATCCACTGCATTTTAGCGCCTTCACGCAACTTTGTTTTTTGATCTTCATCAATCTTGCATAAAAATACGTAATCAGTTATAGGTACGTAGGGAAGGCTATATTTCGCTATCAACTTGCAATTCTGCAATTTTAAATCAATATTGAACTCTTCTTTTGCCTCTCTTGCAATTGTATCTTTTATCTTTTCTCCTTTTTCCCCTCTTCCGCCGGGAAAACACCACATATTCGGATAGTGCTTTGATTTACCGTCCCTCAATTGCATTAATATTTTTTCGTCCTTTCTTTGAAGAATAAAAGTTGATCCTTTAATTTTTTTAAAATTATTCTCTTCCATATTTTTTTATCGCAATACTACTAATTATCTTGCTACAGCATACTGTAATACTGTAGTAAGATTATTTTTTTGAAATAAATTCAAATCTCTTGATCTTTTTCCCTTTTATTAAAACTCTTTCATTGAACATATCAAATGGTCTTGCCCATAATTTTTTCTTTCCATACATTGCTTGATACACAACTAATTTTTCCAGAGTTTCACTGTGAGTTGCAATTACGATAACTTCATAAAGCTTTCCTTTATAATGCTGATATTTTCCAATTCTAAGCATACATTATTTCTATGATCTTATTTTTAATAAGTTGATATTTTAAATAAATTTGATATTATAAATTTATCCAGCTGGAGATGTGAGCCGCATCTCCGCCTTCTCTCAATTAACAATGAGGAGAAATCGGATTAGGCTCCCGCAAGAGTCAGAAGGTTATATACTCAAAACATATGAGTACAGCCAATTCTGACGTAATTCTTGCGGTTTTCAACACCCCTGTATGCAATAAAATGCTGCAGGGGATTTTTATTTTCCACAGCACTTCTTATATTTTTTACCGCTTCCGCATGGGCAGGGGTCGTTTCTTCCGATTTTGTCATCGTTAATAATCGGTTTCTGTTTGACTTCCTCTTTTTGAGGAGAACCGCCTTCTGAACTTTGCATCTGTTTAGCGCTGGCAAATTGCTGGGCATCAGAATCGGCGCCTTTAAATTGTAAATTTTTCCTTTCTTCTGTTTGCATTTGATTTATCGGAGTTGCCTGAATTCGGAAAATTGTGTGGACGACGGTAGAACGGATTTTTTCCATTAGATTGGAAAATAAGCTGAAAGCTTCGCGTTTGTATTCAATAAGCGGATCGCGCTGTCCATATCCTCGAAGTCCGATTCCTTCCCGAAGATAATCAATTTCGTCCAGATGATTCATCCAAAGAGTATCTATCGTCTGAAGTGTAATCATTTTTTCCACCCGGCGCATATTTTCATCGCCAATTTCTTTTTCTTTCTGCCCGTAAGCGCTTTTGGCTAAATCCATAAGATATTCATGCAAAACTCCTCTTTTTTCGATTTCATTTTTTGCTTTGTCTTCTTTTATAATATCGAGCTGTTTTCTGCTGTCTTCAGCTATCGAAAAAATATTATTAACCTCAAAGAATAGATCATCAAAATTCCAATCATATTCATCGCCAGCCGTATGGAAGGATACTAACCTTTCAATTTCTTCAGAGATGTCATCATTGAGCTCGCTCTTAATATTTTCTTTTTCCAAAATTTCTTTCCGTTTTTTGTAAACAACTTCCCTTTGCTTGTTCATTACGTCATCATAATCTAAAACATGTTTTCGGATATCGAAATTATATCCCTCTATTTTGTTCTGGGCATTTTCAATGGTTTTGGAAATAATCGAGTTCTGAATCGGTTGATCCTCAGGAAGTCCCAATCTATCCATCATTCCTTTCATCTTATCTCCGCCAAACCTGCGCATCAGTTCATCTTCCAGAGAAACATAAAATTGGGACACTCCCGGGTCTCCCTGGCGTCCTGCGCGTCCTCGAAGCTGATTATCGATGCGCCTGGCCTCATGGCGCTCTGTGCCGATTATATACAGCCCTCCAACCTCTCTGACGCCTTCTCCAAGCTTAATGTCGGTTCCACGACCCGCCATATTGGTTGCAATGGTCACAGCTCCTTTTTGGCCGGCGTTAGTGATAATGAGAGCTTCCTTTTCATGCTGTTTGGCGTTTAAAACGCTATGACTTATTCCTTCTCTTTGAAGTAAAGCGCTTAAATATTCCGATTTTTCAATGGCAATTGTTCCCACTAGAAGCGGCTGTCCGGCTCTGCTTGCTTCTTTTATTCTTTCTACGATAGCATTAAATTTTCCTTTTTCGGTTTTATACACCATATCGGAAAGATCTTTTCTAACCATCGGTTTGTTGGTTGGAATTTCCACCACATCTAATTTATATACTTTGAAAAATTCTTCCGCACTGGTAATTGCCGTTCCGGTCATTCCAGAAAGTTTGTTGTACATTCGAAAATAATTTTGAAAAGTAATCGTTGCCAAAGTTCTTGATTCTTTTTGCACTTCCACGCCTTCTTTGGCTTCGATTGCTTGATGGAGTCCTTCGCTATAGCGCCTTCCTTCCATAAGCCGTCCGGTAAAATCGTCAACAATAATCACGTTTCCGTCTTTCACGACATAATCCTTGTCTAATTTAAAAAGCACGTGAGCTTTGAGCGATTGTTCAAGATTGTGAACATAACTTATTTTTCCCGGCTCATAAATATTTCCCACTCCCAACAGTTGTTCCACTTTAGCAATTCCCGCTTCAGTAAGAATTACCGATTTCATTTTCTCATCTACTTCATAATCATC
This sequence comes from Parcubacteria group bacterium, assembly GCA_041657845.1. Lineage (NCBI taxonomy): Bacteria > Parcubacteria group bacterium. The sequence goes on along the minus strand of JBBABD010000040.1, from coordinate 1,538 downwards.
TTTTTCTTTGAGTCTTGGGACGATTTGCGCAAACTTTTGATAAAGCTTAGTTGACTCCATATCCGGAGCAGAAATAATAAGCGGGGTTCTGGCTTCATCAATGAGAATAGAATCTACTTCATCGACAATAGCATAGTTTAACTCGCGTTGAGCCATTTGATCAAAACTTTGCACCATATTATCGCGAAGATAATCAAATCCGAATTCATTGTTGGTTCCGTAAGTAATGTCCGATGCATAAGCCTCGCGTCTTGATATCTCAACCAGATTTTCCATCTCTATATTCGCTTCATTGGCATCAACAATCTTCGGTTCATAGCGATATGAATGATCATGGATAATGCAAGCCGTAGAAATTCCAAGAAAATGAAAAATTGATCCCATCCAATTGCAATCTCGTTTGGCCAGATAATCATTCACTGTCACAATATGCACTCCTTTCCCTGTGAGCGCATTGAGATACATCGGCAGCGTCGAGGTCAATGTTTTTCCTTCTCCAGTCTTCATTTCAGCAATTTTTCCTTGATGAAGAACGATTCCTCCAATAATCTGGACATTGAAATGCCTTTCGTTTATTATTCTTTTGGCCGCTTCGCGGACAACTGCAAAAGCTTCCGGGAGCAGATTGTCCAGAGTTTCTCCGCTCTCGAATCTCTTTCTCAAATCCCCCGTCTTACTTTTCAGTTCTTCATCGGATAATTTTGATATAGCTGGCTCAAAAGAATTGACTGCATCGACAATCGGCTGAAGTTTTCCGACTTCCCTCTCATTTGAGCCAAAAATTTTCTTGAATATGGACATAATAAAAAATCAAAAATATTAATATTTGAAGCTTTTCATGTTAAATTTAGCTTACTATAGCTTATCAAAAAAAAACTCCTTGGTCAAAGAAGCTAAAATTGCTGTTACATGTTATTTTTTATGATATTCGCGGGATTCTAAATTGCAAGCCCTCTTTGCCGAAGTTCTTCTGTTTTTCTGGCAGAGCATTCTTCACAGCGATATTGCGGTTCCTTGTCTTTTGTTTTATCGTAATTTTTTGCTTTAACAATGCGATATCCTCTTCCCATTTTCCCACAATCATAGCAAGTCGATTTTTCCACAATCTCCCAATAAGTCGGAACTATTTTGTCGGAAAAAATATATTTATCCACCCAGAAGAAAATTAATCCGCCAATAAAATTCCCTGCGATCACTCCAGACAAGCCTGAACCGAATAATAGCAAACAGGGGTAAAGAGTAATCGAAGTTAACTGCCATCTTCCGAGATAAAAAAGATATTTTCGAAAAATATCCGACCTATCGGAACTAAATATATATTTGTCGATCCAGAAAAAAATAAGTCCGCCAATGAGATTGGCCGCAACGACGCCCTTGATAGTTGCGCCAAAATATAAAGTGACTGGCGTCATTATCGGAGTTGAAAGCTGCCAACGAAAAAGATATAAAGCGTATCTTTTCAAATTTATTTTTCTATTCATTCTTCTCTAACCCCTTATATTCTTAGAAGATTTTAATCTAGCTGATTTTAATTAAAT
>JBBABD010000039.1 GCA_041657845.1 Parcubacteria group bacterium | reverse complement strand
CTTTTCTGGCGACAGTTGCGAAGTGGGCAATTATTGTTTTTGGGCTTCTTGCCGCGCTAATTCAGCTAGGGATCGCAACGTCTTTGGTCAATACGATTTTTATGGGACTAATCGCAGCGATTTCTTTGGCTTTTGGATTGGCATTCGGAATTGGCGGGAAAGAAGAAGCAGGATTAATTTTGAAGAAAATCAGAGAGGATTTGACAAGGTAAAGCATCTGAATTTTGAGAAAGGGAGTTCTCGCAGGGGAGCTCTCTTTTTTTTAAAATTATTTCACAGGTGAATTGTCATATTTCTAAAAAATGGTATAATAGAAAAATGAGTATTGATTTACTGGGAAAAACAATAGGAGAAAAAAAAGAAAAACAAGAAAAAAAATGGCCGAATGTTTTGTTTTTTGCTGTTTTCGGGCTTTTGATTTTCGGTTCAGTTGCATTTACTTATTACCGGATAGTAATGGCGCGCGATTATTTCATTACAGCCGAGGCTGATTGCGATCCGACAATTGAAAAATGTTTTATTTATGTCTGTGATCCGACGGCGGAAGAAGAATGCACCGGAAATCCGGAGGAAGATACTTGGTATTATAAAATGACAATTTTCTCCGAAGCTATGCTTCGGGAGGGCGTAATGATATCATGAGAGCATGTCCGAACACATAAAAAAATCTCACAACGTATCACTACTAATCTATCATTTGGTATGTCCAGCTAAGTATCGAAGAAAAGTATTTGAAGGAATCGAAGGAGTTGAAGAAGAATTGAAAAACATATGCCAAGAAATTGAAGATTGCTACGATATCCATTTTCTCGAAATTGGAGCAGACAAAGATCACGTTCATTTCCTCATCCAAAGCGTTCCGATGATATCACCAACGAATATAGCCAAGATAACGAAAAGCATCACCGCAAGGATGATTTTCAAGAGGAAACCAGAAGTGAAAAGAATGCTATGGGGAGGGCAATTCTGGACAAAAGGATATTACATCAGTACCGTCAGTAAAAACAGAACAGAAATCGTAGTCAGCGAATATGTAAGAAATCAAGGACTAGAGTATAAACAAATTTATAGAAATCAACGCAAGCTGTTCGAAGGTATTTAATACCTCGTCAGCTTGCTGCGAGGTATTTTATTAATAAAAAGAAAAGCTTTCAATGTTCCGCTTTGCGATCCGAATGTTGATGAAAGTTGTGAAGCTTTAATTTGTTCCGAAGGCGAGAAGGATTGCAGCTACGAACTTTGCGCGGAAGGAAATGCGGACGGAATTGAATGCAATGATCCGGAGCAGTATAATATTGATAATCCGGCCGATGAAGAAGAGGAAACTGCTTGTAAAGAAGGGGATGAGGAATGTTTGCAATCAGAGGAAAGCGATTGTGAGGAAGGCGATGAAGCTTGTCTTTTGGAGGAAGAGGCTTCTGATGAAGAAAGCTTGTCTGCAGAAGAGGCGCCTTGCGATTCCGAAACGGAAGATTGCATCGATAGTGCGGTTCCAACGGATTCGACGGATGAAGGGGCAGGAGAATGATAAAAATAGCAATAAAATTTTCAAACTTTATACTAAAAACCCCTTATTTAAGGGGTTTGATGTTTTCATTTGACAGGATGGGATTTTAGGAGTATAATGTACCATTGGTCTAAAACGGCCAAATAGTTCTCAAAAAATTTAGAAAAAATCCCAAGGAGGGGAATATGAAAAGATTGATTGCTGTAATGGCGGTATTGGCATTTTTTTTCTCAGTAGGAATTTCTTCCGCTGAGGAGAAAAGTAAGGTAAGTTGGCGGGTCATCGGTGATGCTTCAGTCAGCATACATAACAAGTATGCCGACGAAATTACCGGGGAAATGTACTACGATAACCCGATATCGACCCAATCTGCAACTGTGGGAGTCGAAAAAGAAAATACTGGCCTGTATATTAAAGCGGAGAATTATGCTCCGTTAAGACACGAGCCGAAAGAAACAGATGTTTATTTTGGCTTCTACACAGAAGCCTGTGGAATGGAATTTGATGTCGGATTTGCGCATTATTGGATGCGTGAAAAAGGGGAAATTGACTACAACGCTATTTATGGTGAAGTTAATTTTCCTGAGGTTATTTGGGGAATTGTTCCCTTCCTCAAGGCAGAGTATCGTTTCGCTACCCAGAAAGAATGGGTAGAAGACGAAGAAGGGAATGAATACTCGAATTCCCTTGACGGATTCGCCTACTACGGCGGATTCAAGAGGGAATTTAAGGTTACCGAAAAGGTTTCCTTGAATGTCGAGGTGGGTGCTGGTGGAAACACTGGCATCTATGGAGGTCAGGCCGAGAATCTGGCATATGCCAGAGAGAAGGTTGAGGTTTCAGTCGAATTGATTGAAAACCTGAACCTCAAAATTGCTGGGATGACCCAGCAAAATCTCGGCCGGAAAGACGGAATTTCTTCCAGGACAGACAAACCTTTCGTAGGCGCGTCTATCGTATGGAATTTTTGACAAAGCGGGCTGGAGTTGCGAAAACAATCGTAATTCCAGCCCTATTTTTTAACTGTAAACCTAGCTTTTAAATAATTTGTTTTTATTATATAATTAAAAATATGAAAAATGACAATCCTGATGGTATTCACTATCTTATTGAATTTTTTGGTTGTGGCAAGGAACAAATAAATTCAGTGGACTTTTGGAAGGAGGCCTTAAGCAATTCCGTAAAAGGAACTTCAATGGAAATCTTGCATAGTTATTTCCATGAATTCAAACCATGTGGCATCACGGGATTTATTTTGCTGTCTTCGTCTCATATTTCTGTGCACACATGGCCAAACAGGGATTATGTTGCTTGCGATATTTTTACATGTGCAACTGAAGAGGAAACTAATATTGCATTTGAGAGATTAAAGAAAGAAGTTTCTCATAAACACATGAATTCGCAGAAAATAAACAGAGGGTATCAGTTTCTGAATCTTCCTATTTTTTGTAACGGCGAACAGATGAAACTGGAGATAAAGGAAATTTTATATGAAAAAGAAACATCAGCCGGACAAAAAACAATTATTGTTGATTCGGTAGATTATGGAAAATGTCTGATTATTGATGATGTAATGCAAACTGCTGAATCTGATCATAGAATATATGATCAAGAAATGCTTAAATTTCTTAGAAAAACTGACAAGAATGTTCTAATTTTAGGCGGTGGCGATGGATATATAGCTCAAATGGCGTTAGAGAAGAATCCTAATCTTAAGATAAGAGTAATTGATCTTGATATTGAAATTGTTAAATGCGCCAAAAAATATTTAGATCAAAAAATATTTGATAGTAAAAAGGTAGAATTATTTATTGGTGATGCATTGCATTTTCTGAAAGTGACGAAAGAAAAATACGATGGTATTATTTGTGATTTGACAGATGCTCCAATTGGAACAAAAAAAGAAGAGAAGGAGTTTAGGGGATTTTTTGAAAAAATAATATCTTTTTCTGAAAGTAGGCTTGAAGAAGGTGGATGGATAAGTGTGCAAAGTGGAGCATCAAGCGTTGCGGCGGGATTTGTTGATGAATCTAGTATTATTGAAAAAATATTAAAAGGAAATAGTCTTAAATATATTACGCGTTCAGATGTTTTTATCCCTAGTTATGGGGAAAGTTGCGCATTTTTGTTTGGAAAAAAGTGAAATATAGGATGCTTTTTACGCTATTAAAGTGGGTTTTCTTCTACTTTTTTCTTTTATTTAAGCCGTTTTTATCCTTGACAAAATTCAAATTTAGGAGTATAATACAAGGTTGGCATGAAATAAGGCCAATAAGTTCCTAAAAAACACAAGGAGGTGTCGCTATGACGACGCGCGAAAGGTTTTTAAAACTTGCCGCGGTTGTCGCGGCGCTTGCAATAATTTTCCTTCCTAAAGAAGTTTTTTTAATTCTTTGGAAGAAGGTTGTCTGGCTTGTTGTTTTTTCCAATGTGGCATTAATGGCAAGCGGGTGGGAAGATTTTGCTACCAGGGTATCGATACTAATTCCTCATACTGGAGCAATATTGAAATTTTTGGTTATCAACAGGATATTATCATCAATATCTTTGTTTGTAGATGCTTTAATGATCTACGTCGGAATCAAATGGGGAATTGTTTCTATGTTTTTGGTGGGGACTGCCGTTTTCTTTTTTGCTTGCATGATGGTGATCTGGCTTTACGGCATCTCCATGAAAAAGGGTTATGATTTTCTTCTCATCAATGAGGTCAGGGAGCTTAGAAATCTTGATGAATTTGGTGAGAAAATAGACAAATTCACGAAGTGGATTATGAAGAGCAGCGGACTTTTATTTTGGATAGGCAGTCTATGGATTGAGTCAGACATAATCACACTAATTATGAGAAAAAAGGACTACATCAGCTTCGAAGAAACTCTTAAGATTACTCTTCCTTCGGTCGTGTGGTGTATCGGATTTTGGTCGATTATATTCTATCTAGGAATTTTGGGATATGAATTTTTCGATCAGTTCATCTCAATTTTCTCGGTAGTGTTCTATTTTACAGTTTTGGGATATGAATACTACAAGTGGCTTAGGCAATAGCACCGCTAGAGATTAACATAATCTCAGGCGGTGTTTTATTTTTATTAAAATTATTGTATAATTATATTAAGACATAACGTCATTGGCAGTCGATTTATTATGAGAAAAGAATTACTGAAAAAATTTAGTAAGCATTGTAAGGAATGTAATGGGTTGTGTTGTAAACAAGCTGAATTTACTGTTTTCGATTGGGAATTAAGAAACATTCCTATTGATAAAAAATTACTAAAAATTAGAAAGAATTGGGGGAATAAAGGAAAATCAAAAGATATAAAAATAGAGAGAATAAGCATGGGAGGAAAATGCAATTTTTTAGGCAACAATGGTTGCATATTGAAAATTAATATTAGGCCATTGGATTGCATAAGTTATCCTGTTTTTCCTGTAATTAAATATGGCAGAGATGAGAAAAAAGAAATTTATGGCATGATGGTTCATAAAAGTTGTCCATTTTCAAAGAAAATATCTAAGGATAAAAATCTTTTAAAATCGGTGAGGCGTTACTGGGAGATAGAGTTGAAAAAAATAAAGAAAAAAGATATTCGTGACTGGTTTGGAGATAAGAGAAATTACTGGTTAGATAAAAACATAATAAAAATAAAAATATGATAAACTCTATATTTTGCGACGGTGCAGCAACGAAATATATATTTTATTCCCAAGATATTCCTCAATATATTTATTTTATATTCCTTCCTTCTATTATCGTTACCTTTTTACTTGGTCTATTTGTTTTTTTAAAAGACAGAAAGAATAAATCTATAAGAGTATTTTTTGTTTTGACTATAGCAATGACCTTGTGGATGGTTTCTATGCTTGGTAATTGGGCGCAAAATGATTCGAGACTTTCAGTATTTTTTGATGAATTCAATATAATCGTCGGAATTATTCCATCAATTTTTATTTATTTTATTATTATCAATTTTTATAAAAAAACTCCTTCATTTTTAGCAAAGGTTGCTATATTCGTTCCTCTTTTGCCTTTATTTTTTCTTCTTCCAAATAAAATGAATGTTGAGTATATTGATCTTGCATGGTGCGAAACGACTTCTGGAAAAATATATTGGTATGTGACTTCTCTTCTGATAATTTATACAGTTTTAGCCCTGTATTTACTTATTAAAAAAATCAAACAAACTTCAGATATAAATTTGAAAAAGCAAACATTATTTGTTTTATTAGGATTTTTAATTTGGACTATAGTGAGTGTTGGCATGGGAATAATTGCTCCTCGTTTGGGATATCCTACTTCTACTTTGTGGGCTCCTGTTTCATGCTTACTTTTTACCGGACTAGTTACTTGGTCAATAATTAAATATAAATTTCTTAATATCAAAACAATTACTGCTCAAGTCCTAACTATAGTAATTTGGATTTTAATTGGTTCTCAATTCTTTTTTATTCAGAATCCAACAAATAGAATTTTAAATATGATAGCCCTTGCTCTTTCAGTTATTTTCGGAATAATGCTGATTAAATCAATAAAGGAAGAAGTCCGAAGAAAGGAAGAGCTTCAGGAAATAACCGAGAAGCTGGCGGTTGCCAATGATGAGCTTCGAAGGCTGGATAATGCCAAGTCGGAGTTTATTTCCATCGCATCGCATCAGCTCAGGACTCCGCTCACTTCCATTAAGGGTTATGTGTCGCTTATTCTTGAAGGCACCTATGGAAAGATCGAGCCATATATAGCTGATCCTTTGAACAAGATTTACACTTCCAATGAAAGGCTTATTCAGCTGGTTGAGGAATTTTTGAATGTTTCAAGGATTGAGTCGGGAAGAATGGAATTTATGTTTGAGAAGTGCAGAATAGAAAATATAGTAAAAGATTTGTATGACACATTCTCGGTTATTGCAAATGGCAAAGGACTTTATCTGCATCTGGATCTTCCTCAAAATCCGCTTCCTGAGATTGAAATTGATAAAGGAAAAACTCGGGAAGTTATTTCTAACTTAGTTGACAATGCTCTCAAGTATACCAAGCGAGGCGGAGTAAAAGTTAAGGTTGAACTTCTAATCAACAGAACTTGGAACGTGTCCCATACGGGAAGCAGTTTTGAAACGCTTAGAGGTAATTTGGTGAAAATTTCAATTTCGGATACTGGGCTTGGAGTTCCGGAAACCGAACGTCCTTATTTGTTTTCCAAATTTTCCCGCGGGAAAGATACCAGCCGTTTGCATGTCGGGGGTACCGGGCTTGGACTTTATGTCGGCAAAAACATAATCGAGGCCCAGCACGGAAGAATTTATGTCGAATCTGAAGGAGCGGGAAAAGGGTCGAAGTTTATCGTAGAATTGCCGATTGTCCAGCCGAAAGGGTAGGGTTGTAGTTTTTAGGTTATA
>JBBABD010000038.1 GCA_041657845.1 Parcubacteria group bacterium | reverse complement strand
AACTCCTTATTGGCGATGGGTAAAACCCATCTTAACCGTTCTTCTTTAATTGTTTTTGGCATATTGATACACATCCTCCAAGATAACTCTATCTTGGAAAAACCGCCATATGTATGTGGACATTACCACAAGGCATTGACAACCAAACCATTCTCATGTATAGTTAACAGACGTAACTGAATCTCATCAGTTTTTACTTTTTTAGGATTATTTCTTAGAAACTTCAAGCTTTAAGCTTTATCGAAAACTCACGGGATAAAATCGCCGCATCTTTTTAATTATAGGGCGAGAGTTCGTAAATAAAGCTATGTATAAATCAAACTACAGAGGCAATGGACCCAGAAGGTCATCTGCCCCATCAGCAGGACCAAGAAGGTTCTCCGCTCAAGCAGCAAGGCCGGGAGGACGCTTTCAAGGGTCAAAAAATAGAGGAAGAGGAAAACAACGAGGGGAAAGGATCGATTTCTCAAGATTTGTGAACAAGGCCGTAATAACCGAAGAAGTGGAAGTCTTCAAACCGGAACATCAGTTCCAGGATTTTGCTATTGACGCCAGGCTCAAAAAAACGATTTTGAGCAAAGGTTATGGGGACCCGACACCAATTCAAGATCGTTCAATTTCCCATATCTTGAAAGGTTCAGATCTCGTCGGTATTGCTAATACCGGAACAGGGAAAACCGCCGCCTTTTTGATTCCGCTTATTAACAAAGCTATTCAGAATCCAAAAGATTGCGTTTTGATCATTGTTCCAACCCGCGAGTTGGCTATTCAGATTGATCAGGAATTTCGAGAATTTTCAAAAGGAATGAAACTATATTCCGTCTGTTGCGTCGGAGGAGTGAGCATCGGACCCCAAATTTCCGAACTTCGTTATCACAATAACTTTATCATTGGAACTCCAGGAAGACTGAAAGACTTGATCGAAAGAAAAAAAATACAGCTGGCCTTGATGAACACCGTTGTTTTGGACGAAGCTGATCGAATGCTGGATATGGGATTTATCGGCGATATGCGTTTTGTTATGGCCGGAATGCCAAAAGATAGGCAGACGCTTTTCTTCTCTGCTACTCTTTCTCCGGAAGTTGATGTTATCATCAGAGAATTTTTGAAAGATCCGGTCAGAATTTCTGTTAAAACCAGAGACACAGCCAAAAATGTCGAGCAGGACGTTGTGAGAGTTGGAAATAGCAAAAACAAGCTCGATGTTCTTCATGAACTGCTTAATCAAAAAGAATTGAGCAAAGTTCTGATTTTCGGACGCACCAAACACGGCGTGGAAAAACTTTCTGAAACTTTGATCAAAAGAGGTTTCAAGGCCGAATCGATCCATGGAAACAAAAATCACGCCAAACGCCAGCGTGCTCTCAATCTTTTCAAAGACAATCGAGTTCAAATTCTGGTAGCTACTGATGTGGCTGCTCGAGGCCTGGATATCAATGACATTACTCACGTTATTAATTATGACGCTCCCGAAACATACGACGACTACGTCCATCGCATCGGTCGAACCGGACGCGGGGACAAAATGGGAAAAGCTTTGACTTTTATTGAATAACTTTCGACTTGTTTACAAAAATAGAGGCTTCTATAGAAGCCTCTATTTTTTTATAAATCTAAAAGTCTCGGCTATTTGAGTACTACGGTTGCTCCGGCATCTTCAAGCTTTTTCTTGAATTCTTCAGCCTGGGCTTTGGTAACTTTTTCTTTGATTACTTTTGGAGCTCCATCAACCAAGTCTTTGGCTTCCTTGAGTCCCAATCCAGTAATTTCTCGGACAGCTTTAATAGCATTAATCTTTTGCGCTCCAGCGGCAGTAATTTCTACGTCGAATTCAGTTTTTTCTTCGACAGCTTCAGCGACAGCTCCCGGCATAGCTCCTCCCATCATCATAGGAGCGGCTGCGCTTACTCCGAATTTATCTTCGAGAACTTTTACCAATTCAGAAAGATCCAAAACGCTCATTTTTTCTATTTCAGAAACAATGGATTTGAATTTTTCCGGTATAATTACCTCTTTTTTCTCGTCTCCCATATTGTTGATACCTACAAATCTACAAATCTTCTACAAATCTACAAATTCGTACATTCGTATATTTGTAATTGATTCGTAATTCGTAGTTATTAAAATTAATTTTTACTTTCACTAATACCCTTCAAAACCTGCACTAATCCCCGAAGATTTCCGGCACAGACATTCACGAATCCGGAAATCGGAGCCTTGATGGTTCCGACCAACATTCCTAGCATCTCTTCCTTGTTTGGAAGCTTGGCCAAAGCTTTCACCTGCTCAATGCTCATTAACTTGTTTTCCAAAATCCCTCCCAAAATTTTTAGATTCTGATTGGTTTTGGCAAACTTTTCAATAATTTTTGCTGCCGATACTTCGTCCTTAGTCGAAATTGAAACTGCCACTTGCCCTTCCATTTTTTTGGTATCGACTTCGATTCCAGCTTCCTTGAAAGCAATGTTTATCAAAGTCTTCTTGGAAACCTTGAAATCCACCCCTTCTTTCCTGAGCTCTTTCTTGAGCAAGGTCAAATCCTTGACTTTTACTCCCTTGAAATCAGAAAAGACAACCGCCTTGGCTTCTTTTACTTTAGAAACTATTTCTTCAACTATTTGTTTCTTTTGCTTTTTAGTTTGCATAAACAAAAACCTGCTTTCCAGCAGACATTAAAAAGCTCTTTCTAGCTATTTTCCTAGACGGGACTTATGGGAATGCCCGTTGTCTGCGGAAATATATTATTCAAATTTACTAAAATATTCTATCGTATAACTTATTTTTTGTCAACCTCCTCAGCTTTCGGTTCTTCAGTCTTTATTTCTTCGGCTTTCATCTCCTTTTCCGCCATAGCTTTAGCGTCGGCGGGCTCCTTAGGAGCTTCTTTTTTCTCTTCGGCCGGAACTTCGGCCACCGCCTTTTTCGGCACTTTCACTACTCTCTTCTTTCCAGTTAAAACTCCTTCTTTAACAAATAGGTTGTAAGCTGTATCGGAAGGTTGTGCTCCTTTTCCTATCCATTCTTTTATTTTTTCGGCCTTAAGAACCGCTTTTTTCATATGCGGATCATAACTTCCCAAAACTTCAATATGGCGTCCTCCTGGAGCAATTGTGTGCTCCTGGAGCACTATTCGGAAATAAGCTTTGTTCTTTTTTCCTACTCGGTTTAATCTGATAGTAAGCATTTTACAATAAAAACCACTGCGGAAAGAGCATATTTCCGCAATAGATACGCGTTATATATTACTGGTTTATATTACTAGAGAAGCTAAAAAATGTCAACTATTTTATAATTCTTCCTCCTTGTCCGACCTGATCAAGTCTCACTGACAATAATTTCGATATTCCGTCTTCTCCCATCGTTACGCCGTATAATAATGAAGCTTGGCGCATCGTTTCTCGATTATGGGTAATGGTAATAAATTGGGTATTGTCGGAAAGTTCCTGGATTATGCGTCCGAAGCGCTTAGAGTTGGCTTCATCAAGCGCCGCTTCAACTTCGTCGAGAATCGCAAAAGGAGGCGGATTATAAGAAATAATGGCAAACAGCAAGGCCAACGAGGTGAGCGACCTTTCCCCTCCGGAAAGCATCGAGAGATTATTTATTCTTTTGCCTGGGGGGCAAGCAGAAATATCCACTCCCAATTCTTCAGTTGTTTCTTTATCCTGTGGAATAATAATTTCGTCATTATCGCATTGCGATATTTCACTGGATAAATCTTCTTCCAAAACTTTCGACTTCCGGCTTTCGACTTTCGACTTTATTAATTTCGCCTGGCCTCCGCCGAAAATTATCTTGAAATATTTGGAAAATTCTTCATTGATCTTTTCAAAAGCTTCTTTGAAAACCTCGTTTATTTTCCGATCCATTTCCTTGATCACTTCCCGGAGCGACTTCATTGCTCCTTCCAGATCAATCGACTCATTGGTCAAAAATTCAAACCTTTTTTTGGTTTCCTCGTATTCATCCACGATTAGCGGATCAATGCCGCCGATCTGTTCCCATTGAACTTTGAGCCGGTATATTTCTTTTTCCAACTCATCCCGAGAAACATTTTCCCCGTCAAATTTCAGATCCATTGCGTCCATTTTCAGCTCATTCTTGATTTCATTGGTCAAATCCTCTTCGCGAACCTCGATTCTCGCTTGCTTAATTTTATACTCATTGAATTGATCCTTGAGCTTCCCAAGTTCTTCCTGTTTCCGATTAAATTCCCGCTCCAGCTCGAAAAATTTTTGCCTAGCTTCCCTCCCCGCTTCCCTTTCATTTTCTATTTCTTTATTTATTTTTTCTATTTCCAGTTTGAATTCTCCAATCGATTTTTCTACCCTGATTTTATCATTTTCTAATGCTTTAATTTTTTCCTCAGCTTCTGTGTTTTTCTGCTTGCCCGCCGAAGCTTCAGCAGAGGTGGGTGTTATTTCTCCTTTTCCTACTTCTTCATAAAGATCAAAAAGCTCCTGATTGATCGCTCTGGCAAATTCCTTGATGTCCTGAAGATCTTCCAGCTTCTCTGCATTTTGAATGCGGCTAATAAGTTCATCCTGATCTTTTCTGATTTTAGAAAGTTTTTCTTTGACATAATCCAAATCGACCGGGATACTTTCAATTATTTTTTGCGCCTTGCTTTTCTCCAGCTCAATCACAATTCTTCCTTCGGTTATCACCAATTCTTTTTCCAGTTTATTTAGCTGAGCCAAAAGATCCTGTTTTTTCTTTTCCATTTCTTCTTGCTTATCCGAACCTTGAACTTCTTTGGAATATTTTGAAATTTGATCATTAATTTTGTCCGCTTCTCTTTGGACATTCATCATCTTAGCGCCAAAATCTCCTTTTTCCCCCAGAACATTATTTTTTTCTTCCTGAAAAGAGTGCCACAAAAACGAATATAGTTTTATTTGTTTTTCCTTGAGACGATCAGCCACATCTTTTCCTTTCTGCGCTTTTTCCGCCTGTCTCTTGAGCATTTTTAAATGCGGTTCGATTTCTTTGAGCAAATCACCCACTCTTCCCAAATTTTCTCGGGTTGTGTCTAGTTTTTTAATTGCTCTCTCTTTTTTAATTTGAAAATGTTTTACTCCCGCCGCATCTTCCAGAACCATCCTTCTTTCAGCTGGAGTCGCGTTTAAAGTCGCATCCGACATTCCCTGATTGATCACGCAATAACTTTCTTTTCCTACTCCGGCTTTCGCCAAAAGATCAATCACATCCAAAAGACGGACTTTGATTCCATTGATAAGGTATTCTGATTCTCCGCTTCGGAAAAGTTTTCGAGTAATAACCACTTCAGAAAATTCCAGGGGAATCCGCTTGTCATGATTGTCAAAGTGAAGTGATGCCCAAGCGCTTCCCAATCGTTCTTTTTTCCCGCTACCGGCAAAAATAATATCCTCGGATTTTTTTCCGCGCAGATTTTTCATTGATTGCTCCCCCATCGCCCAGCGGATCGCGTCCGCCACATTGGATTTTCCGCTTCCATTAGGTCCGACTACGGCGGTAATCGGAAATCTCTTTCCGTCATCCGGAGTATCATTGCCACTGGCAAATTCCAGCACAGTTTTGTGGGCAAAAGATTTGAATCCTGAAATTTCGACTTTCTTGAGAAACATGATGCGGAGTAAAAAACTACAAAGTTTATAAAGTAAAAAGCGTTTATGAAAAACACAACATAATAATTATACTATAAAACGGAAAATAAACAAAAAAACAGCATTTAAAAAAAATACTGCCCGGAAAGGTGGATGAGGGTGTGAAAGATTTTTTTCGTGTTTTAGTTAGTTTACTAAAAAGTTGATTTACATCAACACGATATTATCTTTCACACCCTTCTTTAGGAATCCCGGGGGCTTGCATCAGCATAGCTGTTTAGCTAATTAGACGCCCCCGGGTGTTTGGAAGGTATTACATTCTTATTTAAAAAATATTACATTCTGAATCAAAATAAGTAAAAATTGCAATAATAGCAAAGAAAAAAGAGCATAATGGACTTCTGCATAGGGCTGATCATGTCAGCTAGCTCGCATTGTCGCATTATGCTCCGAGTAGCAACGTTGTTGCTAAAGTTAGAGGAGAAGAAAGAGCGAGACAGTCATGTGAACCGACTATCGCATGGAGAAATCTTAGCACCAGCCACTCAATTCTCCTCCCCGGACGGGAAAAAGGATAGCATACTTCGACTGCCGTCTTGTTGTTTGAAAATACCCTTGTTTCCCTTCAGTTTGTTTGTTGAAGAACACCACAGCTTTATCTAATTTGATAATAGCAGGATTATAAAAAAAGTCAAATCAAAAAAAACTGCCACATCTTTCAATGCGACAGTCATAAAATACCGGATATAAAATACTAAATATTTAAATACTGGACACGAACATTGCCATTTCCACCAGTCGATTGGAATATCCCCATTCGTTGTCATACCATCCAACTACTTTTACCAAATTACCCTGTACCATCGTGAGCGACAAATCAACAATCGCGCTATGAGCATCTCCTTTAATATCCATCGAAACTAACGGCTCTTCAGTAACGCCAAAAATATTTGAAACTGAATCTTTAAAGGCTTTGTTAATTTCTTCTGCGGTTGTTTCTTTTTTAATATTGCAAATAAAATCAGTTATGGAAACTACCGGAGTTGGAACGCGAAGCGAAATTCCATCCAATTTTCCCTCCAAATGTTTCAAAACTTTTCCCACAGTTTTGGCCGCGCCGGTTGTGGTCGGAATAATATTGAGTGCTGCCGCTCTGGCTCGCCTCAAGTCTTTATGCGGCAAATCCAAAACTCTTTGGTCATTGGTGTAGGAATGCGTGGTAGTCATAAAACCTTTTTCCACTCCGAAATTGTCATCCAAAACTTTTATTATCGGCGCCAAGCAATTAGTCGTGCAGGAACCGTTAGAAATTATTTCTTCGCCCTGATAATCTTTTTCATTCACTCCCAGAAGGTAAACCGGCGTGTCGTCTTTAGCGGGAGCCGAAAGAACCACTTTTTTCGCTCCGGCTTTGATATGTTTCCTCGCTTCCTCTTTGGTTTCAAAAACTCCGGTGCATTCCAAAACCACATCCACTTCCAATTCCTTCCAAGGTAATTTTTCCGGATCAGCCTCGGAGAAGTATTTTATTCTGGTGCCATCAATGATGATCTCCTTGTTCTCCTCGTCAGCAACAACTTCGTGCCCATATCTTCCATAGGAAGAATCATATTTCAGGAGATGAACTGCGGTTTTAATGTCAGTCAGATCATTAATCGCTACTACCTCAATCCCCTCTTTTTCGAAAGCAATTTTTAGCGATGGACGTCCAATCCGCCCAAATCCGTTGATTGCAATTTTGATCATATTAGTATAGAATAAATTATTACCTAGCTGATTTTAATTAAATCACAAATTAGTGCTAAAATAAAGGAAACGGTCGATAAAACTTATACCCTAAATTTTAACGCTAATCTATGCCAACTAAAAAACAAAAATTAAAACCAAATTGTTACAA
>JBBABD010000037.1 GCA_041657845.1 Parcubacteria group bacterium | reverse complement strand
TCATCTGGCATAGCATCTCGAATATTCACGAACCCGATAAAAATATTTCATATTTTTATCTCACGAAACAATCTCAAATTTAGGGATTTTTCGTGATAAGTTTAGTGAATGTTTAGTGATTTACTTTACTGGTAAATTAGCCGGCGCACCTCCAAGCTTAGCTTCTACTCTGCGAAGCGATGGGGTCATCACAGACATATCGGGCATATGAAATATCGTAGCAAGTTCTGAAGTGCTTAAATAACAATTATTACCGGTTGGATCGCGGTCAATGTATCGTTTGATTAATTTCCTTTGCCTGTAACGAAGCCTTGACTTTATCATAAAATACCAGGCATAGGTTTTTGTGTCGTCATGAATAGCTATTCCGTTCGAATATTGATCAGAAAATTGTTTCATTGATCCCCAAAATCCCCCTACTACTCCCGGCTTATCATAGTTTTCTCTTTTGCCGACATAAACAAATCTCATCTTCGTTAAGAAAATATTTTTGGTCATGTTTTCCTCGAGGGCCTTGAGTTTTTCTTTTTCCCCCGGCGTTAAGCGAAATTCAAGGGGGGTTTCTTCTTTTTCTTCTTCTGCCGACTTAAACTCAACCGGTCCTGATATAGCCTTTGAAAGATTGCCAAAAACATCGGTAATGTCAGTCCACAATCTTTCTAAAACTCCGCCAGGCTTGCTGTCTCTTTTTGTAAGTTCATTAATCATTTTTGTTCCCTCGTCATGTTCCCATCCTTCTTTTTCAGGCGTAATTAAAACCTGCCACCAAACTTTTTGGTTAGGACCAAGCTGAGAAAGAACCTCAAGGACAGAAGAAAGCGGGTCGATCATTTTTCCAGTAACATCTTCCTGAAATCTATCGTAAGTTTTGATCGGCATCGGTTCGGGGCCAGCTAATTTTGCATCCGCTCCCCAAACTTCCCATTTTTTGTTAGGAAGAATAAGCGGCACTCTTTTTACATAATCATCCGCCTCTACAATCTGAATATCAGGATACTGGGCATAAAGAGCGGCTTCCACCATTCCTCGGTCAAAATCAGGACATTGTATATAGAAATGTATTTCACCGCTATCCCCGACTAATTCCAGGCTAAAACGTTCAATCACCTTGCCCTTCATATAATAATCACCCTTTGGAATAGTTGTAAGTACGCCATGAATCACATTGAAAAAAGACTCCATTATTTTAGGACTCTTTTCGAGATTTTGAGGAGGAATTAATTCAAGTAAAATTTTCTTAAGAGAAGACATATATTCTCGATCTCGAACTTGTTCTATCCATAAAGGCCTGAAAACAGCATAGAAAAGCGGCGGTAAAATAAAATACCAAGTATAAGAGAAAACTATGCCCATAGTTCCGAGCGAGCCTGCGATATCCTTGAAAGAAGAAAGTAATAAGTCCATTTTTTTGAGTCCGTTTTAAATAACGTTGTATCTAAAGGATCTTTTTTATGTTAGATGCTTTTTTCTATTTCTTTATATAATATCTTTTTTTTCCCACTTTTTCGAAAAAATTATTGAGGTTTATCAAGACTGTTGATTTCTTTACTTTTCTGGCATTCAAAATTCTGTTTATGATTTCCTCCCTTTCCATTGGCTCTGCATTTTTTTTGAGAATATCCTCGATTACTTCCTTAACAGTTCCTTGCGAGTATCCCCACTCAGAAAGGGCATAGATTCCCCTTCCGACCAAAATAAAGCGTTTATCCCGAATAAGTTCATTGTGAATTGTTTGCGGGTGGGTCTTTTTCTTTTTATTGAGCTTGTGCTTGTCAATCAGACCGGCAATTTCTTTAAAATGAAGAGGCTTTCCTGTTTCTTTGAGTATTAAATATATTTTTTCTTTGGTTCCCTTGGGAGTAATCTCATCCCAAATTTTCAATCCCCACTTTTCAAAACTCCCCTTTTTTATTTCACTGGAAACTTCCAAATAATCGAATATCTTCTTTTGTTCAGCGTCTATTCCTCCTGATTCTTTTATTTTTTCAAGAAGTTCCTGATTAGTAAGAGGATTCTTAATTTTTTCTAAAATTTCTTTTACGCTATTCTTTATTTTCCTCCATTCGTTGATATCAAAACTTTCCGTGGCCCATGATCCTTCAAGTTCTCCTTGAATTTCCTTAAAACTAAAATTGCCAAAAATATCAAGAAAAAACTTCAATGATCCTTTTTCCTTAATTTCAAGATCATCAGACAACAATACTTCTTTTTTCATTATATCATTTTTTTCTTCTATAGTAAACTTAATTTTATTATTAACCGCATCAGTATTTTCACTCTTTTTTTTCTTTAGCTTTTTAAATGTTTCTCTTATGATTTGGCGTACTCTTTCTCTGGTAATATTATATTCTTTTCCTATCTCTTCCAGGGTTTTTGGTTCCTTGCTCTCAATTCCATATCTGTCTTTTATGATGCCTGCTGATCTTTCTGGAAGGTCAGAAAAAAACTTTTCCAAAGCTAAAAATAAGCTGATTTTAGCCATTTTCTTGCTGCTGTTCTCTCCTTCTGCCAATTTGCTGTTCATTTATTTAAAATATAATCTTTAACCAAAATTATGCGTTAGATTAGATTAGCACATATTTTATAAATTTGTCAAGCCTCTGGTAGTTTTTACTGCGATTCAAACAACGAAAAAACTCGCTTTGTTAAAAGCGAGTTTTGTATGGAATTTTAACAAATAGTTATTTTCTTACCTTAACTTTAAAATCCTTTTCCAAGTTTTGAATTATTTTCCCTATTATTTCGTCCACTTCTTCATTTTTGAGAGTTCTTTCCGGAGCTCCGAAAAATATCCGAAAAGCAAAGCTTGTTTCATTTTTTTCTTTAAAATCAAAAATATCAAAAAGTTCTACGTTTAATACCAAACTTCCTCCTGACTTTCGAATATTCTTTAAAATATCATCGACTTTTATTTCCAAACTGGCAAGCATTGAGATATCTCTTGACGATACCGGATATTTTCGAATCTGTATGAATTCTTTTTCCGGCTTGGAAATTTTCCGAAGTTCTCCCATGTTAAATTCAAACATCGCAACTCTTTTATGGATGTCAAAATTGGCTAGCACCAGAGGATTAACTTCTCCCAAATATCCAAAACCTTCATTTTTTCCTTTGATTTTAAGCTCCGAGCATCTAGTTTCGTGCCAAAGTGCTAGAGAGGCGCTGCTTGAAGAGCATTCAAGATTATCAAAATAATAATCTGCAATTCCCAGTTTTTCAAAGAGAGCGTCTGCATAACCCTTTAACTCAAAAAAACTTTCGGCTTTCTTGTCTTTTTCTAAAACTATCGCCCCGACTAGCATATTCTTTTCTTCCGGAAGAACTTCTCTGTTGGGAAAATAGATTTTTCCGATTTCAAAAATGCAAAAATCATTGAGATTCTTTAGATTTTCCCTGATATTCTTGAGAATATTGGGAATAAGGCTTGTCCGAAGCAAAGCCTGATCGGGATTCATTGGATTTTCCAGTTCAAGATGCTTTATTTCAGACAAATTCGCCAGTCCTGCATCTTTTAAGCTATAGAAGGAATAATTATAAATTTCAGAAAACCCGATTCCGGAAAGAATTTCTTTCACCGTTCTTTCAAACTTTCTCAATTTATTTATCTTTGCCGCTTGAATGGAAACGATTGGAGAACTTGATTCTATTTTCTCATATCCGTAAATTCTTCCAAGTTCTTCAATTAAATCTTCCTGAGTTTTAAGATCAATTCGGATGGTTGGAATTTTTACAGTTATCATCTTACCTTTGCCGGAAGTTTTTAGTCCCAGTAAATTCAATATTTTTAGCGCTTGCTTTTCTGGTATTTTTTCTCCCAATAGCTTGCTAGCATATTCCAAATTTAATTTTATTTTCCATTCCTTGGCTGGTTTTGGATAAACATCAACAATTCCTTCAAACTTTCCGCCAAAAGATTCGATAATTCCAATCAATCTTGCTATCGCAATTTCTGTTAAGTTTGGATCAATTTCTTTTTCGTATCTGTCGGAAGCCTCTGTTTTGATATTCTGCCTGGTTCTAGTTCTTCGGATTGAGGTGGCATTGAAATTGGCGGATTCCAGGACAATAGAAAGTGTATTTTCATTGATTCCGGAATCTTCTCCTCCCATAACTCCGGCAATTGCCAGGGCCTTGCTCTCATTGGCAATAACCAAATCATCGGAAGATAGTTTTTTAACAGTTTCGTCTAATAATTTTATTTCTTCTCCATCTCCCGCCTTTCTAACTTTTATATTTACCGATTTTCCATTTCCAATTTTATTGAAATCAAAGGCATGCAAAGGCTGGCCGAGTTCCATCATCACATAGTTAGTCGCATCGACGATATTATTAATCGGATTCACTCCAATAGCTTGCAGGCGGTTTTTCATCCAGCTGGGAGATTCTTGGACTTTAATGCCAGTCATTACGGCTCCCATATATCGCGGGCAAAGATTTTTATCTTCAATCTTGACAGTCAATGCGCTCGTTTTCTTCGTTACGATTTTTTTAATTTTATAATCAAATTCTTTGTTTTCCAGCGCGGCTAATTCCCTGGCCACTCCAATATGGCTCAAGCAGTCGTGTCCTCTGTCCGGCAGAACCTTAATTTCAAAAGTTGTATCGTCGAGACCTAAAGTTTTTGATATTTTTTCACCGATTTTTGTTTCTTCATCCAATATAAAAATTCCACTATGATTTTTTCCGAGTCCTAATTCATCTTCCGCGCAAAGCATCCCGTATGATTTTACACCTCGGATTTCAGCTTCTTTAATCTCGAAATTGCCTGGAAGAATGGCTCCTATTATCGCTACAGGAACCTTATCTCCGACTTTGATGTTTGAGGCTCCGCAAACAATATCCAATTTCATTGCGCCAATATCAATTTTAGTCAGTTGCAGTCTGTCAGCATTCGGATGCTTGTTTATTTCCAATATTTTTCCAATAACAACTTTTTCTAATCCTTCTCCTTTTTTCTCAATTCCTTCCACCTCGAAAGAATGCATCATTAGAGCATCTATAATCTGATCGGCAGTTTTATTGGTTTTGGATAAATCTCTAAGCCAATTGTAGGAATATTTCATAAAATAATTTTTAATTTCCAATCTTTAATTTTTAAATAAATCTTAATTTCTAAATTTTTAAACATTAAAAATTAAAACATTATTTATAAAATTAAAAATTACAAAATTTAAAAATTCTAAAACTGCTGTATAAACCGAAGATCTCCGCCATGAAACAATCTAACATCATCAATTTTATATTTCATCATTGCCAGCCGTTCCAACCCAAATCCCCAGGCAAAACCCTGGTATTTGTTTCGAGGATATCCGGCAGCAACAAAAACAGCCTGATTTACCATTCCAGCGCCTCCCAATTCCAACCAGCCGGCATCCTTGCAGGCCCTGCAGCCTTTTCCACCGCACATCAGGCAATTAATATCAAACTCAAATCCAGGTTCCACGAAGGGAAAATAGCTGGGACGGAGCCTTATTTTGACATCCCTTTCGAAAAATTTAGAGAAAAATTGTTCCGCAATATGTTTCAAATTTCCAACATTAACATCTTCTCCGACCACAAGAGCTTCAAATTGATAAAAAGTATGATCATGCGTGCTGTCAGTCGCTTCTCTTCGAAAACATTTTCCAGGAGCAATAATTCGAAGCGGCGGTTTGTTTTTTTGCATATAGCGAATTTGCATCGTCGATGTCTGGGTTCTCAGCGCCAATTTTTCATCACCAGCTTTCTGTTTCAGCCAGAATGTGTCTTGCATATCGCGCGCTGGATGATCCTTGGGAACATTCAGAGCATCAAAATTATACCATTCCGTTTCTATTTCCGGACCATCAGCGATTTCAAATCCCATTCCGGTAAAAATATCCTCAATCTCATTTCGGACTTGGCTCAAAATATGAAGATGTCCGTTTTTTACTTTTTTTCCCGGAATAGTAACGTCAATTTTTTCTTTTTCAAAATCAAAGCTGTCTTTTTCCAAAACTTTCTGGGTTTTATTTATGTAATCTTGAATTTCTATCTTTGAACTGTTGGCCAGCTGTCCGATTTTCCTTTTCTCTTCTTCGGAAAGATTCTTGATATTTTTCAAAATATCATTGAATTCGCTTTTTCTTCCTAAATATTTTTTTTCCAGATCAAAAAGACTTTCCTTGTTTTTGACTTCGGAAATTTCTTCAATGGCTTTGCTTTTTATTTCGATTATTTTTTCCTGCATTTATTCAAATTTTATTTTCACAAAATCTTTTTTTCCAAATTTTATAACTTTTCCATCATAGCTATCATCCAGCAGAGCTTTAGGATCTGTATTTTTTTTACCATCAATTTCCAGTCCGCCTTGTTCTACGACTCTACGAGCTTCAGATTTGCTTTTTGCTAGACCGGTTTCCATCATATAATCAATTATTGATATACTAGGGGCAGGACTAGGCACTACCCGAATGTCTTCCGGAATCTCTTTTTGGGAAAAAGTCTTGATAAAATAATCCTGGGCTTCCTTAGCCTTCTCTTCGCCATAATTTATCTTGGTTATTTCGTATGCCAATTGCAATTTCAAGTCACGAGGATTATTGTCCGGATTCTTCATTTTTTCCTTTATTTCAGCCACAATATTTTTGACTAAATTTGTACAAAGCTCAAAACCGGGATTAATAAGCCCGTCGGACCACGCCATAATTTGTCCGAACATATTCTCTGGAGTCTCATCCAAATTTACCACATTTCCTTCCGTCTTTCCCATTTTCTTTCCATTTTCATCCGCCAAAAGTTTTATTGTCAAAACAAATTTTTCTTTATTTTTCATCGCCTTTATTAAATCTCGCCCGCAAAGCATATTGAACATCTGGTCATTCCCACCGATTTCCAAATCGACGTCCATTTCTACGCTATCATTGGCCTGTACCAATGGATACAGAAACTCGTGGAGATAAATCGGTTTTTCTTCCTTTAGGCGCTGTTGAAACATATCTCTCTGAAGCATCTGCTGAACAGTAAAATTGGAAGATAATTCAATTAAATCTTTAAAATTAATTTTGTCGCTCCATTCACTGTTGCGCAAAACTTTAGCCGGATTTTCTCCGTCAAATTTCAAATATCCGGAAGCTTGTTTCTGATAATTTTCACTATTCCCCAAAGCTTCTTCTCTGGTAAGTTTTTTTCGAGTAGCGCTTTTGTCGGTCGGATCGCCAATCATTCCAGTAAAATCTCCAATCAGAAAAATCACCTCGTGTCCCAATTTTTGAAATTGGCCAAGTTTGTTAATGGAAATGGCATTTCCAATGTGAAGCGCTTTAGCTGTTGGATCATAACCGCAGTATAATCGTATCCTTTTTCCAGACATTAAAACTTTTTTAAGTTCTTCTCGGCTAGGAAAAATATTTTCCACTCCTCGAGTCAAAATTTCATCTATTAATTTTTCATCAGTAATTACTTTTGGCATATTTTTATGATATCAATTATTTAACATTTTCGCAAATTTGTTGATTTTTTAGGGAGGCAGAAGAGATGAATGCAATCATCTCTCCTGCCTGTTTTT